>CAZGFK010000036.1:0-15667 GCA_964524815.1 uncultured Oscillospiraceae bacterium | reverse complement strand
ATAAAGCAATCAGGACACTGCGAAATGCAGTGTCCTGATTGCTTTGTGCGCTTATTTTATCCTTTTTTGTGGTTATCTTGCGGTTTAATTTGGCGTAATTTGCGTTTTATCGCTTTGCCGTAGCTGATTTTCGCCGGGACGAGGCAAAGGCTCAGTTCACGCGCTCCTTGCCCCAGAAGAAGAGTGCAACCGTGCCCGGCCCTGTGTGCGCGCCGATAGTCGTGCCGACAGAGTAGATTTCCACCTTGCCGTTGAGCTTGGGGAATTTCGCTTCGATAAGATCGGCCACGGCGCGGGCATCGTCATAGCACGCCGACTGCGAGATGTAGCACTTGCCGGAATAGTCAAGACCGTTGTCCGCATCTTGCTCCATGCGTGCGACTATCTCTTTTATAACGCGCTTTTTGGTGCGTATCTTCTCGCGTGGGATGAGACGGCCGAGGTTATCCATATCCAGCAGCGGGCAGATTTCAAGAAGCCCGCCGAACACCGCCGCCGCCTTGGAGATTCTGCCGCCGCGCACATAGGTGGAAAGGTCGGTGGAGAAAAACCAATGGTGCAGGCGGAGCTTATTTTCTTCTATCCATGCGGCAAGCTCCTTTGCGCTCATGCCCTCATCGCGCTTGGCGGCGGCAGTGTCCATAATAAGGCCGTAGCCGGAGGATGCGCCGAGCGAATCGATGATATAAATGCTTCTGTCGGGGTAGCGCTCTTTGAGGATAGAGGCGGCATTGCGCGCGGAGTTTATAGTGCCGGAGATGCCGGAGCTGAGGCAGACATGAACGATGTCCTTTCCCTCCTCCAAAAACGGCGTAAAATAGTCCACATACTCGGATATATTCACCTGCGAGGTGCGCGTGTCCGCCCCCTCGGCAATGCGCTTATAAAACTCGTCAAAGGGGATCGTTGCGCCCAAATCGTCTATATACTCCTGCCCGTCAATGGCAAAATGGAAGCAGACATAATGAATCCCACGTGCATCAAAATGCTCTTTGGTGAGGTCTGCCGTGGAGCAGCAGCTCAAAATGTAATCACTCATCTTTAACTTGTGCTCTCTTTCATTTTCCTAACGCTTTGATTATAGTTTAACTTTTCCGCCGCCGCAAGCTACAGATTAGCTCTCCCCTCTCTACGAGTTTAGGAGCGGATAGAGATCTCTACCCGCCCCTAAATGCAATTCTACATCCTGTAGAATCATTATGTATTTGTTCCCTGTTTTTTGCGTTTTCTCGGTCGTCTCCGAATATTGCAGGCCAAAAATACTATGATGACCGCCGGCACACCGATGAGGAAAAGCTGCCATGCGCGCCCTCCCGGAAGCACGAAGTAGAGCATGACGAAAATAGAGAATACAAACGCGGCAATGATGTATTGCAGCGCCGCGCTCTTTTTGAAAACGCACATCAAAATCATCACCACCAGCAGCGACACCGGCAGCGCCACGGCAAATATCTGCCACAGGACAAGCTCCACCGCCATCCACAGCGACACGAACGCGATTATGCACGCCGTCCAAACCGACACGAACACCAGCGCGATTATCATGTTCTCGCTGTATGACCTGTCGGCGGGTGTGGGCGGCTCGTACTCCTCTTCTTCCTCTTCCTTCGGTGCTTCCCACGCGTCGTGAGAGGAGAGAAGATAATCCACCGTCACGCCGAACATCGCGGCAAGCTGCGTCAGCACATACGCATCCGGGATTGCCTCGCCCCGCTCCCACTTGGAAATGGTCTTGTCCGAATAGTTCAAGCGCGCGCCAAGCTCGGCTTGCGTAAGCCCAGCGCCCTGACGCAGTTTTATGATATTGCTGGCCGACACCAGCTTGAGTTCGTTAAGCTCCAATACTTAAACCTCACTTTGAATATCGCATATGCATTATGGTTTAAAAATTACTTTTATTATTTTAATGAATTTTCCCGCTTCCGTCAAGTAAAACCGATTGAATTAGGCCGCAACATCATGTATAATTAACTTAGTCTTCATATTCTCAACACTTATTTCGGAGGTAAATCGCAGTGAATCTTGAAAAAGCCATAAAAAACCTTGAAACGCGCGGCTTCGGCGTGCAATACTTCGATACCGGCGCACTCGCCGCAGATTATATCGCCTCGCAGATACACAACAGCTCCGTCGGCATCGGCGGCAGCAAGACGGCGGAAGCGCTCGGCCTTTATGATCTGCTGGAAAAGGACAATCGCGTCTTTTGGCATTGGCGCGTTCCCGGCACGGAAACTCTGAACGCCGCTTTGACGGCGGATTACTATATTTCCGGGGCGAACGCCGTTTCCGAGGACGGCGAAATCCTCAATATTGACGGACGCGGCAACCGCGTGGCCGCCACGCTCTACGGGCACAAGAAGGTGTTTATACTCGCGGCGGTTAACAAATTCCGCCCCGACTTTGCCTCGGCGCTTGACCGCGCGCGCAACATCGCCGCTGCCACGAATGCAAGCCGCTTTGACGTGAAAACCCCGTGCAAGGTAGACGGCAAGTGCCACAACTGCCGGGCGAAGGATCGCATCTGCAACGCGCTGACCGTGCTGTGGGGGCCGATGATGGGCATGGAAACCGAGGTTATCATCATCGGCGAAGAGCTGGGCTACTGATAGAATACACTTGGAGGATTAACTAATGTCTTTTGTACGACACGATGGGGATATCCCCGTTTCCCGCAAAAAGCTTTTTGACGGCGCGGGCGAAGCGGAAATGCACATCATCTTAAACGGCGCTGACGAAATGCACGGCAAAGGCCGCCTCTTTAACCACGTTTACCTGGACCCCGGCGCTGAAATCGGCTGGCACATTCACCACGGTGACGGCGAAACCTATCACATTCTGCGCGGTCGCGGGCTTTACAGCGATAACGGCAGGCTCATCGAAATCTCCGCCGGAGATACCACCTATGTCGGCGACGGCGAGGGGCACAGCCTTGTCAACACCGGCGATGAAGCGCTGGAAGCTATCGCGCTGATACTTTATACTTAAATCTATGAGCATTGACGATATTCTTTTCCGCCAGCGTGAGTTTTTCAATTCAGGCGCAACACTTGACTTGCGCTTTCGCGAAAAAATGCTGCAAACGCTGCTTTCCTCGATAGATGCGCACGAGGCGGAAATCACCCAAGCGCTCAAAGCCGACCTCGGCAAGAGCGATTATGAAAGCTTCATGTGCGAAATCGGGCTTGCCAAAAGCGAAATCGGGCATATGCTTCGCAATCTCCGCCGCTATGCCCGCCCCGAAACCGTTCGCACCCCGCTTGCGCAGTTTCCCGCGCATTGCTATATCGCGCCCTCGCCCTACGGAAATGTGCTCATCATGAGCCCGTGGAATTACCCGTTCCTCTTGACCGTTGAGCCCTTGGCGGACGCAATTGCCGCCGGGAACACCGCCGTCATAAAGCCCAGCGCCTACGCCCCCGCCACATCCGCCGTGCTTGCGAAAATGCTTTCCAAAGCGTTTGAAGATAAGTACGTTGCGGTCATCACGGGCGGCAGGCAGGAAAATGCGGAGCTTTTAAATAAGAAATTCGACCTCGTGTTTTTCACCGGCTCTCAGGCCGTGGGGCGGGAAGTCCTGCGCCACACCGCCGAAACGCTCACTCCCGCCGTGCTGGAGCTTGGCGGCAAAAGCCCGTGCATCGTGGACGAGACTGCCGACATCGCCCTTGCGGCAAAGCGCATTGTGTTCGGCAAGTTCATCAACTGCGGTCAGACCTGCGTTGCGCCCGATTATATTCTCTGCCAAGAGTCCGTGCGCAATAAGCTTCTTGACGCGCTCAAGCTTGAAATCAAAAAGCAGTACGGCGAGAACGCATTAACTAACCCCGATTACGGCAAGATTATCAACAAAAAGCATTTTGAGCGTATTATGTCGCTCATTGACCCGGACAAGGTCATCTGCGGGGGCAAAGCGGACGCGGACGCACTGCAAATTGAGCCTACCGTCATGGCAAACGTTACCCATGAGGACGCGGTAATGCAGCAGGAGATTTTCGGCCCTGTGCTGCCGGTGCTGACGTATAAGGCGCTTGACGAAATCTATTCGCTCCTCGCCGATGCGCCCAAGCCCTTGGCGCTGTATGTTTTCTCCGAGGATAGGAGCACGATAAACGCCGTCACAACGCGTTGCCGCTACGGCGGCGGGTGCGTCAACGATGTGGTGGTGCACCTTTCCACGGCGTTTTTGCCGTTCGGCGGCGTGGGCGAAAGCGGCATGGGCGCATACCACGGCAAGGCCGGGTTTGACGCGTTCAGCCATTCAAAGAGCATTATGGATAAAAAAACTTGGCTGGATCTCCCCATGCGCTATCAGCCCTATAACCGCAAGCTCTATTTCTCTCTTATCCGCTTTTTCCTGAAATGACGCAGTAATAATATATAGTATAGCAACCCCGCCTCGGCGTGTCGCCGAGGCGGGGTTGCTCCTTTTGTGTTCGGTTTTTTATCCTCACTTCACCGTGTCAAACGTAAGCTGTACCTTGAACAGATCCCCGTCTACAACAAGCTTCATTTTGCCGTGTTGCAGCTCGGTGAGGCTGTTTGCTATGGAAAGCCCCAGCCCGCTGCCCTCGGTGTTGCGCGAGGAATCGCCGCGCACAAAGCGCTCCGTCAGCTCGTCCTCGGCCACGGTCAGGCGCGTTTTTGAGATATTGCGGAAGGTCACAGCCGCCCCGGGTGTTAGCGTCTCGCCGCTTGTGCGCGTAACGCGCTTTAGCTCCAGGTATACGCGCGTGCCGGAAAGCGAATACTTGCAGATGTTGTTCATCAAATTATCGAACACGCGCCAAAGCTGCTGCCTGTCGGCCATTATATAAACGTTCTCCTCGGGCTTGTTCATCACAAGCTCCAGCCCAGCCGCATTCAGCTTATCCTCGTACTCTCCCGCCGTCTGCGTCAGCATTACGCCGAGATCACACCGTTCGGGATTTACGGCGAGGTTGCCGGTAGATGCCTTGGACGCTTCCAGCAAGTCCTCAATCAGCTTTTTCAGCCGCGCCGACTGCCGCGACAGCACCGACAAATACTCCCGCACCTTTTCATTGTCAATCTCCTCTTTCTCCATGAGGTCAACATAGCTGACAATGGACGTAAGCGGCGTTTTTATATCGTGAGAAACGTTCGTAATTAGCTCGGTTTTCAGCCGCTCGCTCTTGACGCGCTCGGCTATGGCCTTGTTCATGCCGTCCGTAATGCGGTTGAGATCCTCTCCGTGCTCGCGAAGCGCCCCGCGCATACGCGCAGTATCCACTCTGTGCGCCACATTCCCGTTTGCAATCTCGCGCCCGGCGGTCAAAAGCCGCTTCATCGCCGCAACAAGGTATATCACCAACGCAATAAGCACAGCCCGCTCGAAAAACCAAGCGATGATGTGATCTCCGGAGTCGGTATTAACCATGAACACAAACTCAACGAGCAGCACCGCCAGCACAATCAGCACCACGCGCGGCACAAAAGAGATTGCTTTCCCAGCGCCCGCAAGCGCCCTGAGCGCTTTTTTGCACCACGACAGCACACACTTGACTATCTTCCAGCACCACGCAAGAATTATATAGCAAACGCAGGATTTAATCGCGTTTTTGAGCTTCAAGCGCACCGCAAAGCTCATGCACCACAGCACCGCCACCGCGACAAGCCCCAACACGCTCACACCCAGCAGCGCACCAAGCGCCATATCCATGCGCCATTGTTCTATAAGCGTCACCGCAAGCCCAGTGCACCCCACGCCGAGCACGAGCATACCCGCCGTGTAGATATCAAAGGGAATACGCTCCACCCAGCTTGCCGTCACTGCGCCGTCCGGCGCGCGGCGGCCTGCCGCCGCCATGAGGAACACAAACAGCGCAATCGTCACCACGCCCGCCGCCACCGTGAGCGCAAGCAGCTCATAGCGGCTTTGATAGAGCTTCTCCAGCGCAAGCGAGGGGATATAAAGCTCACTGTCGGCCGGAATGTCCACAAGGACATAGCCGTAGATTGTGTACGGTGCATTTTCCCTTTCATATACGGCAAATCTCTGCTCTTCGTTCTCTTTCTTTGCCTCGTCCTCGCGCTTTTCTTTCTCTTTCACGCTCACTTTGCCCGCATCGAGTTCGGCGCTTTCCGTGTCCCCGGCGATTTCAGCTTCCGTTGCCGAAGCCGCCTCGCTTGAGCGCCCCGCCCAGGTGTAGCCGTAGCCCTCGTTACCGTGATAGACGATAACGCCCTTTTCCGTGCTGATGTTGTAATCATGCTCCTTCAAAAAGTCTATCGTCTGCGGGAAGGATGCGTACTGATACTCCCTGTTGCCGAGCGTATCTTCAACTGCGTTGTCGTCCTTATCCACTATGGTATAGGCAAAGGCGCTGTCGATTTCTATATTCTCCGTGCTCTTTTCAATGGCAAACTTCGCAAGCGTGTTTTCGCTCTGTCCGTAGCACCAGCTTTGGTATATCTCGCCCGACATTCCGCCGTAATCGAGCTCATACGCTCGGTTTGCGGTCAGCGCAACCACGCCCGTAAAGCTTGCTGCGAACACCCCCGCAAATACGATAATCAATATAAACGCCAGCGCGCGCAAAGTCATGCTGTTTAGTATTTTGCTCACGTTCTCTCGCCCCTTTCTTTCGGCTTTTCAAACTTATAGCCCTGTCCCCACACGGCTTTAATGTATCTCGGCTCTGCCGGGTTTATCTCTATCTTTTCCCGCAGATGCCGTATGTGCACCGCCACGGTGCTCTCCGCACCGTAAGGCTCATCTTCCCACACCCGCGTATAAATCTCACGCGGGGAGAACACCACATCCGGGTTTTTCATAAGAAGCTTTAGAATATCGTACTCTGTCGGCGTGAGGTATACCTGCTCTGCATCCACCGTGACGGTTTTCTTCCTGTCGTCTAAGCTCACGCCGCCGAGCGTCAGCGCGTCCTCGCCCTGCACGCCGCTTCCGCCGAGGAGCATATACCGCCGCAGCTGCGACCGCACCCGCGCCAGCATCTCCACCACATTAAAGGGCTTGGTGATATAATCGTCCGCGCCGACATTCAGCCCCAGCACCTTGTCCGTGTCCTCGCTCTTGGCCGTGAGCAGGATAACGGGTACATTGCTCTCCCGTCTCAGCTCCGCCATCGCGGTAAGGCCGTCCATCTCCGGCATCATCACGTCCATCAGCACTAGCTGCACTTCGTGCTCTTTCAGCTTTTCCAGCGCCTCGCGCCCGTTATACGCCTCTATTACGCCGTAGCCCTCGCTCTCTAAATATATCTTCAATGCGGCCACTATGTCCCGCTCGTCATCGCACACTAAAATCTTGTACATTTGCTCACCTCGTACTCGTCTTTCCCGTGCCTTTTGTCCTATCCGGCGCGGCAGGGCGGCTTTGTGCATTTCTCCGCGCCGCTCGTTCGGTTGAGTATATAATACATCACGCGTTATTAAAAACCAATGGGAAAAACCATTAAAATTTGTTTAAGACAGGCAAAAGCGCGTTTATTTCAAACATTAAAAGGAATTTCTACCCTGCGTAGAGCCGTTTTTCGCCCGATTCTACCCACCGTGCGCTTGGGATATAGCGCGGTAAGCGCTAATAGCTTGAATTCTATTGCTGAATGGTGTATATTTTCTTAGACAAAACAGCACAATTGTACAGTATTAAAAGATAAACAAGGAAGAGGGCTTGCCTTTAATGAGTTATACCGTCTATACCGACACTTCTGCAAACATACCCACAGCCATGCTCGAAGAGCGCGAGATAAAGGTTATCGCATTTAAATATATGTATGAGGGCGAGGAGCACACCTGCCTCAACACCGCCGACTTTGACGGCGATAAGTTCTACGCCACCATTCGCGGCGGCCTTGCCGTCACCACGGCGCAGATTCCGCCCCAACATTATATAGATACCTTTGCCCCCGAGCTTGAAGGCGGCAAGGATGTTCTTTTCGTGAGTATGTCCGGCGGTATAAGCGGCTCATGCAACAGCGCGCGCATCGCCGCCGAGGAGCTTAAAGAGCAGTACCCCGCCCGCTCCGTGCAGGTTATTGACACGCTCGGCGCGTCCCTGGGCGAGGGCATAGTGGCGCTTCGCGCCGCCGAGCTTCGCGATTCGGGCGTTGAGCTTATGCGCGCCGTGGAAGAGCTTAATCTCCTCTCCAAGCGTATGTGCCAGGTGTTCACCGTGGACGATCTTATGCATCTTCGCCGCGGCGGCCGCCTTTCCAACATCTCTGCCGTTGTAGGCACCGTGCTTCATATAAAGCCGCTGCTTATCGGCAACGAGAACGGGCAAATAATCTCCATTGCCAAGCTTCGCGGCAGAAAGCGCGCGATAGAAACCCTCGCCGAGAAGTTCGACGAGCTTGCCGTGGAGCCTGAAAATCAGCTTGTCGGCATTGCGCAGGCCGGCTGCCGCGAGGATGCGGAATACCTCATCTCTCTCCTCAACAAAAACCGCCCGCCAAAAGAGATTCTTTGTGTCGAGTATGAGCCGGTCACCGGCTCCCATGTCGGCCCCGGTGCGTTGGCGCTGTTCTTCGTAGCGGGGGACGATGTGCGTCTCATGCGTTGAATTTGATATTCCACCTTCCTTTTTTCTTCTTGTGGGGGCAGTGCTTAACCGCGCTGTCCCCCGTTTTTTGTTGTGTGTATAATCTGCCGATTTGGGCAAAACCAATCCCCCGTCTGATGACGGGGGATTCGTTTTGCACTTAACACCTTATTACTCGTCCAGCTTGAGCACGGCAAGGAAGGCTTCCGTGGGGATTTGTACCGTGCCGAGCTGGCGCATTTTCTTTTTGCCCTCTTTCTGCTTTTCAAGCAGCTTCTTTTTGCGCGTGATGTCGCCGCCGTAGCACTTGGCAAGCACGTCCTTGCGCATGGCCTTGACGGTCTCGCGCGCGATAATACGCCCGCCGATCGCCGCTTGAATGGGCACTTCAAAGAGCTGGCGCGGGATATTGTCCTTGAGCTTTTCGCAAAGCTTTCTTGCCCGGCCATAGGCCTTTTCGCGGTGCGCAATAAGGCTCAGCGCGTCCACCTGGTCGCCGTTTAAGAGCATATCGACTTTGACAAGGTCGCTCGGCTTATATTCGCTCAGCTCGTAATCGAGCGAGGCGTAGCCCTTGGTGCGGGCTTTGAGCGTGTCGAAAAAGTCATAGATAATCTCGTTAAGCGGCATTTCGTAATGAAGCTCAACAAGGCGGGAATCGAGATAGGTCATGTTCTTATACTCGCCGCGCCGCTCTTGGCAAAGGGGCATGATATTGCCGATATACTCCTCCGGCGTGATTATAGACACCTTTACATACGGCTCGCGCGCTTCGGCGATAACGGCGGGGTCGGGGTAATTGTGAGGGTTATCCACCATCACGGTAGTGCCGTCGGTTTTAATGACCTCGTAAATGACGGACGGGAGCGTTGTAACAAGCTCCAAGTCAAATTCGCGCTCCAAGCGCTCTTGAATAATCTCCATATGCAGCATACCCAAAAAGCCGCAGCGAAATCCAAACCCCAGCGCCACGGAGCTTTCCGGCTCGTAGGAGAGGGAGGCATCATTTAGCTTCAGCTTTTCAAGCGCGTCGCGCAAATCCGGGTACTTTGAGCCGTCCTCGGTGTATATACCGCAGTAAACCATAGGCCGTGCCGGGCGATAGCCGGGCAAGGGCTCTGCCGTGGGGCGAGCCGATTCCGTAACCGTGTCGCCCACGCGGGTGTCCTCAACGTTTTTAATACTGGCCGTGAAGTAGCCGACATCGCCCGCGGCAAGCTCATCGCAGGGGTCAAGCCCTATCGGGCGCATATGCCCGACTTCGACGATTTTGTACTTTGCTCCGGTGCTCATGAGGAGAATTTCGCTGTCGCGGCGGATAACGCCGTCCACCATGCGCACAAAAACGATAACGCCCCTGTAGTTATCATACTGGCTGTCGAATATGAGCGCCTTTAAGGGCGCGGCGGCATCGCCGCTCGGTGCGGGAACGTTTTTGACTATGTCCTCCAGCACTGCGTCTATGTTCACACCGTTTTTGGCGCTTATTTCGGGCGCGTCCTGCGCGGGTAGGCCGATAATCTCCTCCACCTCGTCCTTGGCGCGCTGAGGGTCGGCGGCGGGCAGGTCGATTTTGTTGATAACGGGCAGGATTTCGAGGTTGTTTTCAAGGGCAAGATAGGTGTTGGAAAGCGTCTGCGCCTCCACGCCTTGGGAAGCGTCCACTATCAGCACCGCGCCCTCACACGCGGCGAGCGAACGGCTGACCTCATAGTTAAAGTCAACGTGACCCGGCGTGTCGATGAGGTTGAGCGTGTAGCTCTCCCCGTCCTCGGCGGTGTAGTTCAGCCCCACGGCACGCGCTTTTATCGTTATGCCGCGCTCACGCTCCAAGTCCATATTGTCAAGAATCTGGTCTGACATTATGCGCTGCTCCACGGCGTTGCACTTTTCGATAAGTCTGTCGGAAAGGGTGGACTTTCCGTGGTCTATATGCGCGATAATGGAGAAGTTTCTGATGTGCTTTTGGTCAATCATTCTGCGGTTTCCTCCGTATGGGGTAGGTATTTATCTAGCTTGGGGGCGGCGGAATCGAGCAAGCCGCGCACGGCGAGGATAAGCTCTCTCGCGTTTGCGGCGGCAGATGCGGCCGGGTTTTGCTCTTCACAGCGCCCCAGCAAATAATCCGCCGTCACGCCGTAATAGTCACACGCGCGGCGCACAAACATCAGCCCCGGCTCGCGCGCGCCGTTTTCATAGTGGCTCAGCAGCGCCTGCGACACGCCCAACGCCGCAGCGGCTTGCCGCTGGCTGATGCCGCGCTCGCGGCGAAGCGCGGAAAGCGTTTCGGGAAACGAAGAAAGCATTGCTCCCCCGCCTTTCTCTTTTAGTTTTTTGTACTCTGTTGTGTTATAAAACACTCAAGCTGCATAGTAAGCATCCAACCAAGCCAATCGTTCTTCTATGTACATTTCCATAGCTCCCCATGTGTCTTTTTCGCCGTATTTATTCCCCCATAGGGTATGTTCTCTTTCAAACGCGCAGCTCTCAAGCAATTCTTTCTGAATAGCTTGAAGCTGTTCCTTTAGCCATTCATATGTAAAGCCCGATTCGCGCAATTGCTGCCAACGCGCAGCTATTCTATTGTCTAAATCCGGATAGATTTCATTAACGCTCTCATATTCCATCCTTCTCACAGCCATATTTAAGCTTAGATCATAATCATAATCAAACCCATTACTCCATGTTACTCCGTAGCTCATATCCGTATCCCACGGAATTAAAGTCACAGTCTGTATATCGGCGTTATTAGAAAGCAAATAAAACATATTCTTATAACTGGCATTATCAGGCATCGATCCAAATTGCAGAAGTATATTCACGTCAATAAAATTAGATAAACTGAGCAATTTTGCATCTTGTTCAAATCTAATACGCTCCAAGTATTCATACGTCTGCTCATTTGTCAGCGGAGAAGATTTTATTTCATACGCTACCTGTAAAATTTCACGAAGCCGATTACTAAATCCTTTTAAAAGAATATCATTTTCTTTCGCCTCTATATACTTGCTGTCGATTCTGCGTTGGAGAAGATACAAGCCGTTATACTTGCCATCCAAAACCAGCTCAACATATTCGCCGGCAGACATTTTCTTGTTTTGCTCATTTTGCGTAAATATCTGATTCCAAATATCCATTGTGAATTTTTCTTTGAGCTTAGTATCATCCATTGTCATTGCATTAAGAATCCAATCGTCATCCGAGCCTAACCCCAACAGAGATACATTTTTATTTTGCCCTTTTGAATCACACAAAGATAGCTTCAGGCTTTTTTTAACTTGTCCAGCAGTTGAACCACCACGTATATGCCAGCACAAATCAGTCGTGAAAGTCGAATAATTACCCATTTCAGAATCATCCGCATTCCACAAGGTCATCGTCCCCATTGCCTCATCTCGTCCATCCAGTCTCGCCCTGTAATTTTCAACATACATACGCATCACCGGAAGAGTAGTAAATATAACATCATACGACATATAATGCCGTTTGCCGTTCATCACAACCAGCTTGAAAGCATGGCCTTCCTCGATCGCCTTCGGCATATCATTAAAAGCCTCATCCTCTGCAAAGAAAACAGCACAGAACGGATTTGACACCTTAAGGCTGCCGGAATCGGTTTCGGCGTTATAAGAAACATATATTCTTGATTCTTCAACATCCACTGCCGCTTTTTCTTTGTTCATCAAAATATAATTGCTGTAATCTTCATACTCGTATACGGCATTTTCAATGATTTCTTCGTTCAAAATACGAATTCCGACACAGCGCTCAACAAGCAAAGAATCCAGCGCACACACTCCTGCAATAATAAATAACAAAGCAAGAGCTGTATAGAATACTGCTTTGCGGGTTTTTTCCATCGTACACATATAGTAACCCCTTAAAACTGTGTTAAAAAATCTCCCTGTGTAGCCATACGTCCCAAATAATATTTGGAAAACGATGTTTGACAAAGCTTTCCCGTATCTATCTGCCGCGCAATAAACTGAGGCAAAAATTCATCATATTTCACTTCCAGCACATGCATTCCTGTCGGAAGAACAGAAATCATACCGGCGGGTACTTGCGCAAACAAAGCTTCTTTCGCTCTGCTTGCTTTAATATTACGGTCTATGGTAATGCGCACATTGCCCTCAGGATAAACAAAGGCCGTCCGATCATATATAATCGTAGCTTTGGGCTTCATATATGTGCAACGCATACTAAGCCGCAAAAGGTTCAGCGGCGCTCTATCGTCCGGCGCAGCAGGACAATCTCCGTCCATAAGCTGCAAAGCTTCATCGCGCGTAATAGAGCATACGATTTTACGCGTTTTATTGGAGATTTTTTCTTTGATCTCCAGTTTTGCCGCAGTAGCCTCCGGGGAATAAATGCGTATGCGATACTTCCTGCGTTCATCAACCCCCGCCTCATTTTCATCTACACAACGGTTATTGAAATCATCAAAATACAGACTTCTGATTTCATAGCTTTTTCCGGTTTGATGAACATCCTTAGCCATTATAGGCATCAATCGTCTCTCCAGCAGCGCAAGCTCGCTTTCCGACACGATATATTTATTTTCTATACGATACTTCATAAAATTGCTATGTATCAGAAACGGACTTCTCCGTCATGGCTCATCAAATTGACAGAAGAAACCTCTGTCAGTTGAGAAATCGCATTAACCATTTTATCTGCTTCTTTCACTTGCAGCTCAACAATGTATTCCGTTCCGTTTTGAGAAACACTGTGACTGCGAACTACAAGCTTTTTAGAAAAAGGCTTCACCGCTTCAACAAGCTTAGATTCTTCAAGCTCTGATGTACCCGTAACCACAAGCAAATACGGATTGCGAAGCTTGGGTAACCTATCTAAGCCAATCACCAAAACGGTTATAAACAAGCTCAAAATAAAAGCTGTCTCAAATTCGCGCGCACCGAGAATGATGCCTATGCTTATGCTCCAAAAAAGGAAAGTCAAATCGGCAGTATCTTTAACCGCATTACGAAATCTGACTATTGACAGCGCGCCGACCATACCGAGGCTGATTACGAGGCTGTTTTGCATAGTGAGCAAAATACCGGCAGTGATAACCGGTAAAACGGCCAAAGACATATTGAAGTTTCTGCTGAAGAAACCGCTTTTGGCCGTAATACGATAAATGAAGAATATGTATAAGCCAAAAACAACAGCCAAACCTAATGTTACGATAATCGAAGAAACTGCAACATTGCCGGTAGAAAACCCCTCCAGCACGGATCTTTTGATAACATCATTGATTCCCATATCATTACTCCCAGCTAATTTATTGTCTATTATCTCTGAGTTTGCGACGCTTACGCACTTAGTTGCCTACACTTATCACTTTGCACATTATGCGTCATTATTAATTCTATCATAAGGAAAAAGTGTTTGCAAGTATTACATCTCACTTCGCGTATACAAGCAAATTGCGTTCAGGCAAGATAAAAAATTCGGTTTTCTTTCGCTCTGCGCTTGAAAAATGGTGCAAGTAGTGGTAGATTATAATCGTTGGATATTAAAAATTAGTGGAGGCTAAAAAAATGTTTGAAAATCTTATTGAGATACTTAAAGCCAATCCCCGCAAGATAGTATTCACCGAGGGTCACGATGCCCGTATTCTTGAGGCCGCCGCCCGTTTGAAAAAGGACGGATTCCTCACGCCGGTGCTCGTTGGCAACGTTGATGTTGTTAAGGGCGAGGCCGCAAAGGGCGGCTTTGACATAGACGGGCTTGAAATTCTTGACCCCGCCACCTACGAGGGCATGGACGCTATGGTGGAGACCATGGTGGAGCTTCGCAAGGGCAAGATGTCCCCTGACGAATGCCGCGCAAGCCTGATGAAAGGCAACTACTTCGGCACGATGCTCGTCAAGATGGGCTTGGCCGATGCGCTCCTCGGCGGCGCAACCTATTCCACCGCGGACACTGTCCGCCCCGCATTGCAGCTCGTGAAAACCAAGAAGGGCGCAAACCTCGTCAGCTCTTGCTTTATACTTGTGCGCGAGGGCGAAATGCTCTGCATGGGCGACTGCGCCATCAACATCTCCTACGAAGATAAGCTCGACAAGGAAGGCAACGTAACCCTCTCTGCCGCGGCACAGCTTGCCGAAGTCGCCGTGGCGACTGCCGGCACGGCCAAGGCTTTCGGCATTGACCCAAAGGTTGCAATGCTCTCCTACTCCACCAAAGGCTCCGGCAAGGGCGCAAACGTTGACCTCGTGCGCAACGCCACGGCCATCGCCAAGGAAGCCGCACCCGAGCTTGCCATCGACGGCGAAATGCAGTTTGACGCGGCCGTTTCCCCCGTTGTCGGCCAGCTTAAGTTCCCCGGCAGCAAGGTTGCAGGCTATGCCAACACCTTCATCTTCCCCGAAATCCAGTCGGGCAACATCGGCTACAAGATAGCCCAGCGCCTCGGCGGCTTCGCGGCCTACGGCCCGATTCTGCAAGGCCTCAACGCACCTATCAACGACCTCAGCCGCGGCTGCGATGCGGAAGAGGTTTACCAGATGTCCATCATCACCGCCGCGCTTGCATAAGGCGCACCGGTGAGCTAAACTCACGGGCGCGCCGACACTTCGGCGCGCCCTAAGCATATACTTTGAGGTGAGCTATCATGAATGACGAAAAATATATGTCAATCGCGCTGAGCCTTGCGCGCGACGCGGGCGCAAACGGCGATGTGCCGGTGGGCTGCGTGATAACGGACAATGAGGGCAACATCATCGGCACGGGGCAAAACCGCCGCGAAGCGCACTCGGATGCGACCGCCCACGCAGAAATCGAGGCCATACGCCAAGCCTGCGCGCGCATGGGGACATGGCGGCTTGATGACTGCACGATGTATGTCACGCTTGAGCCTTGCCCGATGTGTACGGGCGCTATTATAATGGCTCGCATACCCAAGCTTATCTACGGCGCAAAAGAGCCTGTGACCGGCTCTGTCGGCAGTGTAATCGACCTCTTTTTTGAGCGCTACGGGCACTCTCCGTCCGTATACTCCGGCGTTCTCGCCGAAGAAAGCGCCGCGCTCCTGCGTGAGTTTTTCAAGGGGAAAAGGTAAAAACAAACCCCGAATATATGCAAAAAAATGAGCCGTTTTCGGCTCATTTTTTATACTCTGTTCTCTCCACTCTATTA
>CAZGFK010000035.1:0-15700 GCA_964524815.1 uncultured Oscillospiraceae bacterium | reverse complement strand
GAGGCAAAGGTTCCCTTTGAGCCCAAGTCCGATCGTCCCGTATACTGCAGCGAGTGCTTTGCTAAGATGAGAGAGCAGGCCTAATTGCCTGACGGTTGAAATCGGGGCGCTTCTGCGTCCCGATTCTTTATTATTTGATATTCTAGAAAGGTGACAATCATGGAGATTACCAGAGAAACTCTTATTTCCGAAATCGTTGATAATTGCCCAGAGGCAATGCCCGCATTTCAGGCAATCGGTATGCACTGCATGGGTTGCGCCCTTGCCAGCGGCGAATCCTTGGAGCAGGCTTGTGCGGCTCACGGCGTTGACCCCGATGAGTTCCTTGTCAGCCTCAAAGCTTACCTCGAAACTCTTTAATTGACTTTTTAAGGGCGCTCATACGCGCCCTTTATTTTAGCTGACGGGATTTAAACCCCTGTCGGCTTTTTCTTTAGGAGCACTTTTATGAACGCAAGATTGCGGCTTATTGCAAGCCTTATCCCTGATTCAACGGGCTTTGCCGATATCGGGACGGATCATGGTTATCTACCCGCTTATATGGCCTCTCGCGGCTATTCCGGGCGCATTATCGCCGCCGACATTAAAGAAATCCCGCTTTCCACCGCCGTCAACACCGCGTGTGAATACGGCGTTGAGGATAAAATCAGCTTTCGCCTTTGTGACGGGCTGGACGCGGTTGAACCGAATGAGGTTGAAACGATTATCATCGCCGGTATGGGCGGCGACACTATAAGCGGTATACTTGACCGCGCGGAATGGTGCATGGACGAAAAGTATTTACTGCTTTTACAGCCCATGACAAAGTGCGAAATACTGCGCTACTGGCTTTGCTACAACGGCTTTGCGATACTCCGCGAGGATTTATTACACGATAGCGGAGAAACCTATCAAATAATCTCCGCGCGCTTTACGGGCGAGAATATGCCTTTATCCGATGGAGAGCTTTTCACAGGAAAATACGAGCTTGCGCGGGAAAATGCGCTGTTTTACACGGAGCTGACGCGCCTTATACGGCGCTTCGAGCGCGCTTTAGGCGGCATGGATAAGGCAAAGCGCACTATTGCGCGGCGCGAGCTAAACGCCGAAATCCTGCGCGAGCTTGAAAAAATGAAGGAGCGTGAAGATAATGAAAAGAGTAAATGATATATATGAATATCTCAAAACCCTTGCACCGCTAGAATTGCAGCTGGGCTTTGACAATGCGGGCATTCAGATAGGCAGGGTAAATAACTCCGTTTCGCGCGTTCTTCTTGCGCTGGATGTAACGAGCGAAGTCGTTTCCGAGGCGGCAGCGCTTGGCGCGCAGCTTGTTGTTTCTCACCACCCGCTCATATTCACGCCTATAAAGAACATAACCGATGATACGCTTCTTCGCCTTGCGCGCGAGAATATCGCCGTTATATCCATGCACACGAATCTTGACATTGCCGAGGGCGGCGTAAACGATGTGCTGCTTGCTCTTTTAAACGCCGAAAGAGCGGATTATCTTGACGAAGATAACTGCGGCCGTGTTGGTGAGCTTGCGCAAGAGCTGGATTTATCCGACTTTTTAACAGAGTGCAAAGCCGCGCTCAATGCAAACGGCCTGCGCTATTATGACGCACAGCGCAAGGTAAAGCGCATTGCCGTTATGGGCGGCTCGGGCGGCGATTACGTTGCCGATGCCGTAAGTAAGGGCTGTGATACCTACATCACGGCGGACATAAAGTATCATCAGTTCCTTTTGGCAAAAGAGCTTAATATAAACCTCATAGATGCCGACCATTACTGCACCGAAACACCCGTGATTCCCGCAGTTGCGATAAAGCTTCAGTCGCAATTCCCCGATGTTGAATTTACCGTTTCTAAAGTCCATAAGCAAGTAGCGCAATTTATATGAGAATATAAACGCTTCCGCTTTCATAAACTCGTACAAACGAGAACATGGAAGCGGAGGCATTTTAATATGACTGAAACTAATATATATCAAGACATCGCGCTACGAACGAACGGGGCTTTCATGCTCGGTGTTGTCGGCCCTGTGCGAACGGGCAAATCAACCTTTATCAAGCGCTTTATGGAGCGCCTTGTAATCCCGCAGATAGATAACACCTATATGCGCGAACGCGCCAAGGATGAGTTGCCGCAAAGCGGCTCGGGCAAAACTATTATGACGGCCGAGCCGAAATTTGTCCCCGAGGACGCGGTTACAATTAACCTTGCCGGCGGAACGGAGCTTTCCGTGCGCCTTGTGGACTGCGTGGGCTATATGGTGGACGGAGCGGCCGGTCAATTTGAGGACGGGGAAGAGCGGCTTGTTACAACCCCGTGGTTCGACCATGAGGTTACACTTACCGAGGCCGCCGAAAAGGGGACATACAAGGTCATTGCCGAGCATTCTACGCTTGGGATCGTTGTCACCTGTGACGGCAGTATATGCGATATCCCGCGTGAAAAATATGTCAGCGCTGAAGCACGTGTAATAAATGAGCTGCAATCAATCGGCAAGCCCTTTGTTGTACTTGTTAATTCAACCTCGCCGCAATCGGACGCTGCCCGGCAGCTCGCAGAAGAGATAAGCGCGCAGTACGATGTAAAGGCGCTGTGCGTAAACTGCTTGGAGCTTGACGATGACGCGATACGAGATATAATCCAATCCGTTCTTGAAGAATTTCCGCTCAAATCAATGGGCTTTTATTTACCGGAATGGCTGGATGCTCTACCGGATGACAATTCATTGAAAGCGGATATGTTTGATAAAATATGTGCCTGTGCCGAGGATGCGGAGAAGATAAAAGATTGCTACGCCGCCGCAGATATACTTGCCGAGGATGAAAACATCCTCAAAGTCGGCATAAAGAAAAGCGATTTAGGCACGGGCGCGGTCTCCGTGTGCGTGGAGCTGCCGCGGGCGCTTTATTATAAAACCATAAGCGAGCAGACGGGGCTTGAGGTCAAAAATGACGGTGACCTTATCTCAACCCTTGCCGAAATGAGCGCTGTCAAGCGCGATTATGATAAGCTTCGCACGGCGCTTGAGGATGTGCGGACAAAGGGTTACGGCGTTGTGATGCCGGATTCGGATCAAATGCAGCTTGAAGAGCCGCAGATTGTGCGCCAAGGCGGAAAATACAGCGTAAAGCTCAAAGCAAACGCCCCTGCGATACATATGCTCATGACGAATATCGAAACCGAGGTCACGCCAGCTATCGGCGGGGAAACTGCGTCCGAGGACATTATAAACTTTCTTCTCCAAGGCTTTGACGGGGACGTAAACCGTATATGGCAGTCAAATATCTTCGGCAAGTCTCTTTACGATATTGCCGAGGAGGGCTTAACGAGCAAAATTGAGGCTCTGCCTGAAAGCGCAAAGGCTAAACTGCAAGCGACACTGCAAAGGATAATAAATGAGGGAAGCGGAGGGCTTATATGTATACTGCTTTGACGGCTTTGTATTTGACTAAAGCGCGAAGAGCATATATAATAATGCCGTGCCTCACTAATCTGCCCGTGAGGTGACTAAATGCGTAATTCTTTTCTTGTCATCGGAAGAAAGCAGCTTATAGCGCTTGTGGCGGCGCTTGGAGTATTTGCAGCGCTGTCTGCATTTGCGGCAAATCTGGATAAATCCCGCGCGGTGTCGTCCTTGACGCGGGGGGATGACCACACCCTTGTTATTGATGCGGGACACGGCGGAATAGACGGGGGCGCTGTCGGCGCGGACGGGTCAAAGGAGAGCGACATTAACCTTGCGATTGCCTTACGGCTTCAAGCAGTGTCAGCCTTTTGCGGTAAAAGAAGCGTCATGACGCGCACGGACGATAGCCGCGCGGCAAACGCCTTAACCTACAGTGAGCATGACGAGCTTGTTTACCGCGTAGATATTATAAACTCTGCAAATAATCCCGTTCTTTTAAGTATACACCAAAACTGCTATCCCACGGCACAGCCCAGCGGCGCGCAGGTGCTCTATTCCTCAAACGGTAGGAGCGAAGCTTTCGGCAAGCTCATGCACTCGAATATCGTTTCCGCACTTGAGCCTTACAATCGCCGCGTGGCAGAGCCTGATAAGAATAAGCTTTTTATCCTTTCAAATGTGCAGTGTCCGGCGCTTTTGGTGGAATGCGGGTTCATTTCAAACCATTCTGACATTACAAAGCTCACAGACACGCGCTATCAAACAGCGCTTTCAACCGTGCTTATGGCTTCGGTCATTCAGTTTATAAGCTCAATTCAATATACATGATTACGGAGAAAAAAATATGGCGGCAAAACAAAAGACAATATACTGCTGCACCGATTGCGGCGGCGAAACCGCGAACTGGGCGGGTAAATGCCCGTCCTGCGGTGCGTGGAACACCCTGGTGGAAGTAAAGCTGGATGCTTCTAATGCCCGCGGAAAATCCACTGCGCGCGTATTTCGCGCTGCACCAACGGCGAAGAAGATATCCGAGCTTGATACAACAGAAGAGCTTCGTTTTTCCACCGGCATTTCGGAATTTGACCGCGTACTGGGCGGAGGCGCGGTGCAAGGAGCGCTTGTGCTTGTCGGCGGTGCCCCCGGCATCGGCAAATCCACGCTTTTATTGCAAATGTGCGGTAAGGTGGGCAACCGGCGCATTTTATATATCACGGGAGAAGAAAGCGAGCGGCAGTTAAAGCTGCGCGCCGTGCGTCTCGGTGTTGACGGCGGTGAGATATACGTTCTTGCCGAAACTGATATTGACAGCATTATCTCCGGCATTGACGAGGTAAAGCCCGATGTTGTTATAATTGACTCTATCCAAACCATATCCGATGCCGATATCAGCTCTGCCCCCGGCAGCATTACGCAGGTGCGCGAGTGTACCATGCGCCTAATGCGCACGACTAAGGAAAAGGGGCTGACGATGTTCGTTGTCGGCCATATTAATAAAGAGGGCAGTATAGCAGGGCCGAAGGTGCTTGAGCACATGGTGGACTGTGTGCTTTACTTTGAGGGTGAGCGCAGCACAAGCTTTCGCGTTTTGCGCGCGGCCAAAAACCGCTTCGGCTCTACAAACGAGATAGGTGTTTTTGAAATGGCCGATAATGGCCTTAGGTGCGTCGAAAACCCGTCTGAGATGCTCCTCTCCGGCAGACCCGACAACAGCCCCGGCACGTGCGTTGCCTGCGTTGTAGAAGGTACGCGTCCGATTTTAGCCGAGGTTCAGGCGCTTTTATGCCCCTCCGGGTACAACAGCGCCCGCCGCAGTAACGGCATTGACTATAACCGCGCAGCCATGCTCTTGGCCGTGCTGGAAAAGCGCGGCGGCTTGCCCGTTTCAAATTGCGATTCTTATATTAATGTCATTGGCGGCCTCTTCTTGGATGAACCCGCCGCAGACCTTGCCACCATACTTGCCATTGCGTCCAGCTACTTGGACAGACCCTTGGGCGCAGATCTCGCCGCGATAGGCGAAGTAGGGCTTTCAGGCGAAATCCGCTCCGTCAGCGCGCTCAATCAGCGCCTTACGGAGATCTACCGCCTAGGCTTCAAGCGCTGTGTTATCCCCGCGCACGTGCGGGACGATGTGAAAACCTTTGACGGGATGAAGCTTATCCCCGTCAGCTCCGTGCGCGAGGCTGTCCGCGCCGTTCTCGGTAAAAATGGCTGAGTTTGTTGTAGCTCCGTATCTGCCGAAGCACGCCAAAACTGTGCTAATCGGCGAGAAATATGCCAATTTGCTCGCAAAACCGCTTGAAGAATTCGGAGTTTCCTCTTTTTTTGTGCCGGATAACCAGTTTATAGATGCGCGCCTTGCAGGGCATACGGACTTATCCTGCTTCCACGCGAGAGGGGAGATGGTATGGCTTGCGCCGCATTTGCGCGATACGCTCTTTATAAGCGCTCTTGAAAAACTCGGCGCACGGATATCTTTTGCCGACATTGTTCAAGATAAAAGCTACCCTATGGATGCGCAGCTTAACATTGCGCCGGTCGGTTCGGCGGTTATCTATAACCCCAAGGTATCTTATCTGCCTGCTGTTGATTTTTTAACAAGCGAATGCGGCTATACCGCAGTTGAGGTACGACAGGGCTATGTAAAGTGTTCCGTTTTAGTGGTGGACAAGCGTTCTATAATAACGTCCGATTCGGGAATAGCCCGCGCGGCCAAGTGCGCAGGGCTTGAAGTGCTTGAAGTTTCGCCCGGCGGCGTTGCGCTTGACGGGTTTGAGTATGGCTTTATAGGCGGCGCGGGCTTTAAGCTATCTTCAACGCAGCTTGCCTTTACCGGCGTACTCGATTATCACCCGGATAAAGCTCGGATTTTATCCTTTCTCGCCGCGCGCGGCATTGCTCCCGTTTACCTCACAAATAAGCCAGTTTTTGATATCGGCAGCGCGATTCCGCTGATCGAGAGATAAAACATCGTCCTCGGAAATGACACTCTCCGAGGACGGTATTTTTTAAAAATCTTCTTTTTTCTTGCGGCCTATCGGGTTTGCCAATGCCGCCTCATGAAGCTGAGCATTATCCAAATGCGTGTAAATCTGCGTGGTGTTGAGGTTGCTGTGGCCTAAAACCTCTTGTAATGCGCGGGTATCAACCCCGTTTTTGAGCATGAGCGTGGCCGCCGTGTGGCGAAGCTTATGGGGGGAATACCTGGATGCATCCAGCCCCGCGATTAAAAGCTTCTTTTCCACCATTTGCTCCACGCCGCGCGCGGTAATGCGACGGTTGACGGAGCTGATAAAGAGCGCATTTTTGTCCTCTTTGCGTATTTTGCCGTTATCGCGCACAGCCAAATAATCGTCCAGCGCTTCGCGACAGCCGTCCGCGAAAAATACAACGCGCTCCTTGTTGCCCTTGCCGAGCACTCGCACATGGTCATCATACACATCCGTAAGATTTAGCGAAACAAGCTCCGACACACGCAGACCGCACGAGAGAAAAAGCATTAAAATTGCGTAATCCCGATACTCAAACTTGCCCTCACAGGCGTTCAAAAGCCGCTCGCATTCGCTCTCTTCCAAATATTTCGGCAGGGAAGCTTGACACTTTGGCATATCCAGCTCTTGGCAAACGTCTTTTTCCAGCAAGTGCCGTTTAACAGTCAGATAAGTGAAAAAGGACTTGACGGAAGACGTCCTGCGGCAACGGCTGGCAGGAGAGAGGGACGCATCTGATTCCGGCGAAAAGCTCTGATATCTGTAAAGCTCTTCGATTTTAATCGCCTTAATAAAATCTAAATCGACATCGGATATATCTATTTCATTGAAAGGCATATCCGATGCAACCAAATGCCGCCGACGCTTGAGATATCGAAATAGTATCTTCAAGTCGGTATAATAAGCGAATACGGTTCTGTCGGAATGCCCGCGCACGGTAGAATGATATTCTAAAAACTCCATGAGTATATCGGGAACGTCATTTATAGCATCGAGATTCATAAATTAAGCCTCCGAGAGAGATTAAGCCGCAAAACCCTTGAAAACACAGCTTTGGCGGCGTAAATTACGCAAATAACTTATGTCTACCATAATTATATGTCAACCGGGTTAAAAAATCAAGTATAAACTTCGTTAAATTGATATTATGCGAAGTTATATATCTATCTCGGTTACATAATTTATGTGGATTCACGGGTTGATATTTCGCATTTAGAGCTTTAACTTGGGCTGTAGTAATACGCCTGTCGGCGTACTTCCCTACAAGTAAACCCTTGCGGAATCTCCGCAAGGGTTTACGTAATTATATTGTAACCAAATCAGCGTTGGCCGGTTTTATAAAGAAACATACTGATAAGCGACTCTCGTGTGACGCGTATGGTATTCAATATGGTCGCGATTGCGGCGGCAGTGTCGATGAACACCGCAAACCACACATTGCAAATGCCGACTATGCTTAAAAACACGAGAATCATTTTCACTACAAAGGCAAATACAGCGTTCTCTATCGCGATTTCGCGCACGCGCTTGCAAATCTGCACCGCAAACGGAATGTTCGCCACGTATTCCGGCATGACAAGCACATCGGCGTATCGCCCTCTCATGCTGACGCGCATATCCACGTCCGCATTGCTGTGCATATCAAAGCCGTGGGAATAAACGAACATAACCGAGCCTTTAGCTCCGGTTTTCAGCTCCTGCACAATACGGAGCTTCTTTTCATTGTCGCACTCGCCGTAAACCTCGCTGAAGTCCATTTCCTCGGCGATTCTGCGGCTTTGGGCGTTGCCTTCTTCGGTCAGGAGCACACAGCGTTTAATTCCGCATTCTTTAAACCCTGCCGAAAGCTCGCGCGCTTGTTCGTTAAATTCTGATGCGATTTGCAGCTTGCCGACATATCTGTCAGCAACGGTCATAAAAAAGGTTTGCGCGTCCTCGCCCTTGTCGTTTGGGAGCTTCACTCCCCTTCCGACAAAAAGCTCACGGTTGGCAACAACAACGTGCGCATTTCCTATATCTACCTCAACGCCGTAACCCGGAATATCCGTAAAGTTGGAAACTAGCTCCAGCCTGTGTTCGCCGTTGTAAATCTCAGCTACGGCCTTTGCCACGGGCTGCTCGGAATAATAAAGCGCGTGGGCGGCAAAGGTAAGAAAGGTGTTTTTGTCGATTATATCGGAATAAACGCCGATTAAATGCGGGCATTCCTCGCAAAACACACCCGCCGTATCAAATACGGCGATTTCTGTGTCCCCGGCAGTTTCCATTTCGGAAGCCCCGGCAAAGTATACGCCGTTTCGCGCACTAAGACACATTCCGATTATCCCTGCGAGAGGCATTGACACCACTACTGACATCGGTGTAGCCACAAGGATAATGGTGATTGCGCGGTGGATGGATGTGCGGAAGCTGTAATTTGTGAATATAGGCAGGGCAACAGCGTAAACCACCGAGATAATAACGGCGTATTGAAGCACCTTGCCCGCGCTCTGCCCCATGACGCTTTCGATGTTCATCGAGCCCGCACCGTCTCCCAAAACAAGCTCCGTAATGCGCTCTTTAATCGCGTCCGGCTGATACTCGATAAGCTCCAAGGCGGAGCGGCGTGTGCGCTCCTCGGCGTAGGCCACCAGGATAAAGCCTATCTGATAAAGGATAATCAGCGCCGCGCCCTCTTCGGCATAGCCGATGATGTAGGAAACTATGGCGCAAAAGCAAATAATAAGCGGAGTAGAGAAATAATCTCTCTCCGCTATACCTCCCATCGCATCGAGGAGTATATCATAGCCCGCGATGACGGCAGAGGCAATAAGCAGAAGAAGGCGAATTAAATCGGAAAGTATTCCGGGAATGAGAGAAAGAGCGAAAATCACGGAAGCGAGAACGAGGCGGATAATCAAAACAGAATCATATGAGCCTGCTCCCCTGCCGCGCTCGGCAGAGTGCGCCGCGCCCTTATCAAATCTCATGCTGTGCCACCTCCTGCTTATTGGAATATTAAATTATGTACGGTATAAACCTATCAGGCCTTGCCGTCGCAGCCGAGAACATCAACGATCTTGTGCTTAACCATGTCCTTAATCGCGGCGCGCGCGGGAGTGAGGTACTGGCGCGGGTCGAAGTGATCGGGGTGGTCGTTGAAGTACTTGCGGATGCTTGCGGTCATTGCAAGGCGCAGGTCGGAGTCAATGTTGATTTTGCAAACAGCCATGGAAGCTGCCTTGCGGAGCTGCTCTTCGGGAATGCCGATTGCGCCGGGCATATTGCCGCCGTTCTCGTTGATAACCTTGACAAATTCCTGGGGAACGGAAGAAGAGCCGTGCAGAACTATCGGGAAGCCGGGCAGACGCTTTTCGACATCCTCAAGAATGTCAAAGCGGAGCTTGGGATCAGTGCCGGGCTTGAACTTATAAGCGCCGTGGGAAGTGCCGATAGCGATTGCCAAAGAGTCGCACCCGGTGCGCTCGACAAATTCCTGAACGTCCTCGGGACGGGTGTAGGAGCTATCCTCGACGGAAACATTAACTTCGTCCTCAATGCCGGCGAGAGTGCCGAGCTCGGCCTCTACGACAACGCCGTGATCGTGCGCATATTCAACAACCTTCTTCGTGATTGCGATGTTCTCTTCAAAGGACTTGGAAGAAGCGTCTATCATAACGGAGGTGAAGCCGCCGTCAATGCAAGACTTGCAAAGCTCAAAATCGCTGCCGTGGTCAAGATGCAAAGCGATGGGCAGACCGGTTTCCGCAACAGCTGCTTCAACAAGCTTTATAAGGTAAGTATGGTTTGCGTAAGCACGTGCGCCCTTGGAAACTTGAAGGATAAGAGGAGCATTGACCTCTTTAGCGGCCTCGGTGATGCCTTGAACGATTTCCATGTTGTTGACATTGAACGCGCCGATAGCATACCCGCCCTTATAGGCCTTTTCAAACATTTCTTTTGTTGTTACCAGTGGCATTTTTCATTAATCTCCCTTACGTATTGATAATTTTGTACATTTAGCACATTTACAAAATCTCATTTATATTATATCCTCATTGTTGGATATAATCAATACGCACAATAAACAAAAGCGCAAAAAAATCAAAGGTTTAACGGAGGAAGAAAAGAATGAGCAATAAATTGGTTGGAGCTTGCATATTTGGGCAGTCCGGCGGGCCGACTGCTGTTATCAACGCCAGCGCCTACGGCGTTATCCGCGCGGCGCTCGATGCCGAGGAGATTACCAAGGTGTATGGCGCAGCTCACGGCATTAAGGGCGTGCTTGATGATAAGCTTTACATCATGGACGAGGAAGACCCCAAGGAGCTGGAGCTGCTGCTGCACACTCCGTCTTCCGAGCTTGGCTCTTGCCGCTATAAAATCGCCGATCCCGAAAAGGACGACACCGATTATAAGCGCATCCTTGAAATATTCAAGAAATACAATGTCCGCTATTTCTTCTACAACGGCGGCAACGACTCTATGGATACCTGCAACAAGATAAGCCGCTACATGGAGTCCGTTGGCTACGAATGCCGCGTTATGGGTGTTCCCAAGACCATAGACAATGACCTTTTCGGCACGGATCACTGCCCCGGCTTTGCAAGTGCGGCAAAGTACATTGCCACATCGTGCATGGAGATTAATAAGGACGCAAGAGTTTACGACAGCCCCATGATTACCGTTGTTGAAATCATGGGTCGTCACGCAGGCTGGCTTGCCGCAAGCGCCGCACTTGCAAGCGAATTCGGCTCGGGCCCCGACCTTATTTATCTTCCCGAGTACGATTTCGATATGGATAAATTCATCGCCGATGTGGATGCAATCTACAAGAAAAACGGCAAGGTGCTTATCGCCGTTTCCGAGGGCATTCACTATGCCGACGGTACGTTTGTTTCCGAGGCCAAGACCTCTGCAACGGACGGCTTCGGCCACGCGCAGCTCGGCGGGCTTGCCGTTATGCTGGCCGAAAAGCTCAAGGCGCACACGGGCGCAAAGGTTCGCGGCATTGAGCTGAGCCTTTTGCAGCGCTGCGGCGCACACCTTGCTTCCCTTACCGATGTTAACGAAGCCTTCACCGCCGGCAAAACCGCCGTTGAATCCGCCGTTTCCGGTATCACGGGGCAAATGGTCGCTTTCGAGCGCGAGTATGTCAACGGTGAATACACCTGCAAATGCAAGCTCGTTCCCCTTTCCAGTGTGGCAAACTACGAAAAGAAAGTGCCTCTGGAATGGATCAACGACGAGAAAAACGGTCTCAAGCACGAGTTTATTGATTACGTGCTCCCCCTCATTCAGGGCGAGCCGAAGCTCCCGCTTGAAAACTCTCTCCCGCGCTATGCCCGCTTGAAGAAGGTTATAGCAAAGTAAATCATTCTGAGCATATTATGTCCGCGCCGTTTATTATGACGGCGCGGATGTTATTTTGTTATTCGTCAATTTGCACAAAAAGCTTTAGCATATGCTAATGAGGTTCGGTTATAAAAGCTTGATTTGATTTTGAATAAGCTTGCCGACAGTGTCGGCAAAAAGGTCGAGCGACTGCAAGCGGGCAAAGTCCCGTCCATAGACGAGCTTTGCTGAGGGTAAGTCCTCATCTTCGCCAGTAAAAACGCACACAACGGCGATTCCGTCCGCCCGCGCCCGGCGCACCTCCAGCGCGCAATCGGTAAGCCCGACCGCGTTTTCATACGGTAAGCTCGCGCCGCCTGTTTTGGACGGTATTTTGATTACATCGTTGGGCTTTACATCGGAGAGAATGATAAGGAGCTTATGCTCGTACCTTGTCTTATTCATAAGCGCGTGCGCCGCAGATATCGCAAGCCCGTCGCGGTTACAGCCGTTTGAAACGTATTCAAATATTTTGCGGTTATCCTTGGGCTTGTCATATTCGCGGAAAATGCGCAGCACGGTGTACCCTGTCATGGAGCAAAAGCTCATCACGCGGCAGGGTATGCCGCAACGAGCTAGACTTTCAGCTATCATATACCCCTGCGCTGAAACGATTTCCTGTCGGCTTTTTTGCGAGGTGGACGCGTCCAGGAGAATATCCACGGACAAATCGCCCATGTCGTCCTGCTCGTTTTTTCTGAAAACGCGGTTTTCATTGAGCTTGGCCGCGCGCCACACAATACGACCGTTTATCTCGCCCGTATTTGCTTTCACCGGAGCAGGTTGTAGGTGCAGCAGGACTGAGTTTTGGATATTCGCCGCAAGCTTTGAGATGAAAATGCGGTTTTGCGCGGCGTGAGCCATGTAATCGGCGCGGTTTTTCTCTATTTGCGCCGCTTCGCGCTGACGGGAGAGCGCTTCAAAGCCGTTTTGGATTGCGGCAAGCTCAGGGCGCTCGCCGCGCGTGAAATGCACGTGGCACATGGCGTGATTGCCGATGCAAAGCTCTTTTTCAAGCTCGTAGCTTTCGCGCTTGGTAAAGGCGCTTCTGCCGTACTTTGTTTCCATGAACGCGCGAAGCTCCGCATCGGTCATTTTGGTTTTCAGCTCTTTGTCGCCCTGCGGCGTTGCCGTGCCGCCGTAGGCGTTTTCCGGGTGCTCGGCAAAGCCGAGAAAGAATTTTTTATAGTTACCGCTTCCCTGCCGTTTGCCGTGCTTTTTAAGTGCCGGGGTAATTAATCGGCGCTTGGGTTTGCCCCGCATTTCGGTGGAAATCTGAAACCAACGAGTAAAAAGCTCTTTGGCGCTTAAAACAATCTCCTCGGTTTGCATATCGGGTGAAAACTCAAGCTCTGCGAGAAGCTTTTCATCGTAAGCATTTAATTTCGTGTCTCTGCCGAGCGCGCGGGCAAAATGCGCACAGCACAGCGCGTCAAAAAGTCGATAATCGTCCGCACCGGCGTATTCCTTTACGGCGCTTTCGGCGTATTTGCGGCGAAGCTGCGCAAGCGCCGGGCGCGCGGCAAGCTCTTTTTGATAAACCGCGTTTTCAAGCCCCAACCAAAAAAGCCAAATATACTCCTCGCCATCCTCATATTCATCCAGCGCCGAGAAGAGCGGGATAAACTGCGCATAGTCATAGTGCTTTCGCGCCCCGCCCATAATGCAGTTCCAATATATATCCGCGTTCCCGTCTTTATCATACGCTTTAAAATCCGGCTGGAAATCATAGCGCGCGGCGCTGTTCCATATGATATTTAAAGCGCGCTTCCTTTGAAGCTCAGAAATCGTAATCATTATTGCATAAACAGCTCGTTTTCACCAAGCCCGGCGGGAACGCGCATGGCGATAACATCACTGACGAGCTGGCGCTCAAAATCGTCAAAGCTTTTATTGATAATGCCAAGCTCCAGCGCTTCATTGAGCGTCAAGCCCTGCTTTGTAAGCGATATAGACGCGAGCAGACCGCGCAGATCCAGCGCCTTTGTGGAAATCTCGGAGCTTTCGCACTTTATTCTAAGCTCTTCAAAAAGCTGTGAAAGCTGGTGCGCGTACTCCGCTTTCAAGTTCGAAAACTGCGCCAGCATGAGCTTTTCAAGGTTTTCGCACGATATAACGGGCATATTGATAACCATAAAGCGCGAGGCGAGGGCTTCGTTTATCTCGCGCGTCCCGGCGTATCCGTAGTTCATAGTGGCGATAAAGCGCGTGCAAGGGGCAAGCGAAATGCGCTCATACCCCGGCACATCTATAATGCGGCGAAAGTCCAGCGTTGCATGAAGCACAGAGAGGGATTCATTTTTCGCCATGTTGATTTCGTCCAGCACGCCGAAGCCGCCCTCGACAGCGCACTGATATATTGGCCCTCGGCGCAGCGTCACTTCGCCGTTTTTGAATGTGTCCGCTCCGATGAGGGTGGAAGCGTCCGTATTGAGGTAAAAGGAAATATCCCACTGCGGGCGGGCAAAAACGGCGGAAAGATTCTCGGCAAGGACGTTTTTGCCCGTGGCCTTAGGCCCTACAAGCAACAGGTTTTCCCCCGCAAGCAGCGCCGAGAGCGCCTTGCGCCACACTTCAATGCCGTAATACATAAACTTCGGCTTTGGCACACGGTAGCCTTGCTCCTCGTTCACGGGATAGCTTGCTCTGAAGCTCTCTATGCGCGCCAAAGTGGCCTCGTCTATCCCCTCTTCGCGCAAAAATTGAAGCATATCCGACATTTATTTATCCTCATTTCTTAGCAGTTTCTTTATATCTCGTATTATATGCGCGCGAGGTAATTTAGTCAATTGCTTCTTGCATTTTCGCCCTTTACCCGCTAGAATGAAAAGCAAAGGACGGTGATAACAACGGAAGAACACAGACTTCGGCATAAGCTACCCTCAGTGGATAATAACGGCGTGCTGACTTACGGCGGCAGTCAGCTTTTGTCCGACAGCGTTGTTATTCAAAAATGCGGGTGCGGCATAATCGCGGCGGCGGATCTGTTCATCTATGCGCACCGCTTTCACGTGGGCTGTCATTTTCCCCGGTTTGAATCGTTCGGGCGCATTTTGCCGATTCCTTTGCATGAATATAACGCCGTTATTAAAGCGCTTACTAGAAAGTATTTTCCGCTTACGCCGCCTTTCGGCATAAACGGACTGGGACTTGTTTGCGGGATGAATCTATTCTTCAAGGCGCATTCGTGGCCGCTTCGCGCACGCTGGGGTGTGAAATACGGCGAGCTTTGGCAGAGCATAGAGAATATGTTGGATGCTGATTTCCCCGTTATAATCGCGGTAGGTCCGAATATGCCGCGCTTTTGGCAGGATAATCGCTTGGGGCTATATACCCGCTTGCCGGACGGGACGCACAGGCGCATCGGCGCTGTCAAGGCGCATTATATGACTGTCACAGAGATAGACAGCGATTGGCTAACTGTTTCTTCTTGGGGGCGGCGGTATTGCATAAATCGCGCTGAATACGATGCCTATACGCGCGCATACAGCAACGGCTTACTTTGTAACATCGCGTATATAACCCGCTGCTGACGGCATATGTTCAATTGTGCCTATGTGGTACAATTACGATGTATCGGAGTGTGTGTACGTGCAGGCAGCAGTAAAACTTAATGCGGCACTCAAAGCTTTTGCATGGGGGCCTATAATGTTAATATTCTTCGTCCTTGTGGGAGTACATCTCTCTATAAGGACGAATTTCATTCAATTAAAGCTTTCTTTGGTGTTCCAAAAAACACTCGGCTCGCTTTTCAGGGGCAATAATAAAGCTTCAACCGGCGCGCTCACGCCCTTTCAGGCGATGACGACGGCGCTTGCCGGGACTGTCGGCACGGGGAACATCGCGGGCGTGACGGGGGCAATTTTTTTAGGCGGAGCGGGTGCTGTATTTTGGATGTGGGTCTCTGCGTTTTTCGGAATGTGTACAAAATACG
>CAZGFK010000034.1:0-15764 GCA_964524815.1 uncultured Oscillospiraceae bacterium | reverse complement strand
AGAATCGTTTGGAGAAGCAAATAGGAGGTAATACAATGAAAGTCAGACCTTCCGTTAAGCCCATGTGCGAAAAGTGCAAGATAATCAAGCGCAAGGGTAAGGTCATGGTTATTTGCGAAAACCCCAAGCACAAGCAGCGCCAGGGCTGATCGCAAGCTAACCCCCACGGGGCATTATGCCCCGCCCAAAATAAGAGACAAGGTAAAAAGCCTGTCCGAATAAACACCCCGCATTGGGACGAGGACTCCCTCCGGCGGGATCAAGTCCCCGCTCTTTGTAAATGCGGAAACAATTATCGAAAGGATGATCGTATAATATGGCACGTATAGCCGGCGTTGACCTGCCCAAGGACAAGAGAATAGAAATCGGTCTCACTTATGTCTACGGTATCGGCAGAACCAGCGCAACCAAGATTCTTGAAAAAACCGGTATCAACCCCAACACCAGAGTTAAGGACCTCACCGAAGAGGAAGAGTCCAAGCTTCGTGAGTGCATCGACCACGACTATATAGTCGAGGGCGACCTGCGCCGTCAGACCGCGCTTGACATCAAGCGCCTGACCGAAATCGGCTGCTATCGCGGACTGCGCCATCGTCGCGGCCTGCCCGTTCGCGGCCAGAGAAGCAAGACCAATGCCCGCACTCGCAAAGGTCCCAAACGCACCATCGCAAATAAGAAGAAGTAAGGAGGGATATGAATTATGGCTGCTAACACCAAGAAAAAGGTCAGAACCCGCAGAAGAGAGCGCAAGAACATTGAAAAGGGTCAGGTTCATATCAGCTCTTCCTTCAACAACACCATGGTTACCATCACCGACACTCAGGGCAACGCAATCTCCTGGGCATCCGCCGGTGGCCTCGGTTTCCGTGGCAGCAAGAAGTCTACCCCCTTTGCCGCTCAGACCGCAGCAGAGACTGCCGCAAAGGCAGCTATGGAGCACGGTTTGAAGACCGTCGAAGTGTTTGTCAAGGGTCCCGGCTCGGGCCGTGAGGCCGCAATCCGCGCCCTGCAAACCGCAGGTCTCGAAGTGACGATGATCAAGGACGTTACCCCCATTCCTCACAATGGCTGCCGTCCTCCGAAACGTCGCCGCGTCTAATTGAAGGAGGGTACTGATAATGGCAAAGAATACACAGCCTGTTGTAAAGCGTGCAAAGGCTCTCGGTGTTACCCCGGCTTCCCTCGGCTACACCGGCAAGAGCAAGATTGACACCATCCGCAACCCCAAGGCTCAGGTCCGCAAAAAGCAGAGCGAGTACGGGCTGCAGCTCAACGAAAAGCAGAAGGTCAAGTTCATATACGGCGTGCTGGAAAAGCAGTTCCGCCTTTACTATGAGCGCGCCGAGAAGATGCCCGGCATCACCGGCGAAAACCTGCTCGCTATCCTTGAGCAGCGCCTTGACAATGTTGTGTTCCGTCTCGGTTTCGGTATGACCCGCCGCGAGGCTCGTCAGCTCGTCAACCACGGCCACATCACCGTCAACGGCCGCAAGGTCAATATCCCCAGCTTTCAGGTCAAGCCCGGCATGGTCATCTCCCTGACCGAGAAGGGCAAGAGTATGCAGAAGGTTAAGGATAACATTGAGGACAACGCTTTCCGCGCTGCTCCCAAGTGGATCGACTACGACAAGAACAATCTCACGGCAAAAATCGTTGCAGTTCCTGCACGCGATGACATTGATATGCCTATCGAAGAGCACCTCATCGTCGAGTTGTACTCCAAGTAATAAAGACACCCTCAAATTGGTAAGCTGATTCATTGCGGCGCCGCCCGGCGCCAGACTTTAAAGGAGGGTTATATAACAATATGATCGAAATCAAGAAGCCGCGCATCGAATGCATCGAGACTCCGACCGAGAGTTCCTACGGCAAGTATATAATCGAGCCGCTGGAGCGTGGCTACGGCACAACACTTGGTAACTCTCTTCGCAGGGTACTTCTCTCTTCTCTCCCCGGCACTGCTTGCACCAGCATCAGAATCGCGGGAGTGCAGCATGAGTTTTCCACCATTCCCGGCGTTAAGGAAGACGTGACGGAAATAGTGCTCAACGTTAAGAGCATTATCGCCCGCCTTCACAGCACCGGCGCAAAGACCGTTTATATCGAAGCCTCCGGCGAGGGCGTTGTCACCGCCGGGGACATCAAGGCCGATGCCGAGGTGGAAATCCTCAACCCCGAACAGCCTATTGCCACGCTCGGCCCGGACGGCTCTTTGAACATGGAGCTCGTGCTTGACCACGGCAGAGGGTATGTTCCGGCAGAGAAGAACAAAAACCCCCAGATGCCCATCGGCACGATTCCCGTCGATTCCATATACACCCCTGTTCTCAAGGTCAACTACACCGTCGAGAACACTCGTGTCGGTAATCAGACTGACTTTGACAAGCTGACTATCGAAGTATGGACGGACAAGACCATGACTGCCCGTGACGCGGTATCGCTGGGTGCAAAGATACTCTGCGATCACTTCACGCTCTTCACCGACCTTTCCGACACGATCTCCAACAACCCGACCGTGGTGGAAAAGATTGAAAAAGAGCCTGACACGATGCTCAAGATGACGATTGAAGAGCTTGACCTGAGCGTCAGAAGCTTCAACTGTCTCAAGCGTGCAAACATCAATACTGTCGAGGACCTTGTAAGCAAAACTCAAGATGAGATGATCAAGGTTCGTAATCTCGGCCGCAAGTCTCTTGAAGAGGTTGAGCACAAGCTCACCATGATGGGGCTTACTCTCGCCGACGAGGAAGACAGCAAACAGTAATAAGCTGAGGGTAGGGCAAAGCCCCGCCCGCAACAGCTAACTTGCAAGAAGGAGGAACTGCAATTATGCCCGGAACCAGAAAACTCGGCAAGCCGACTGCTGCCCGTATGGCAATGCTCCGTCAGCAGGTCACGGATTTCCTTGACCTCGGCCGCATGGAGACCACTGTCAGCCGCGCAAAGGAGATCGCGCCCATGGCCGAGAAGATGATAACTCTCGGTAAGGCAAAGGATCTGGCAAGCTATCGCCAGGCTCTCGCGTTCATCACCCGCGAGGATGTTGCCAAGAAGGTTTTCGATGAAATCGCGCCCAAGTATGCTGAGCGCAACGGCGGTTACACCCGCATCACCCGCGTCGGCGTTCGCCGCGGTGACGCAGCCGAGACCGCTGTCATCGAGCTTGTTTAAGCAAAGATATTGTGAAAATCGGAAGTGAGCTCTTTCACTTCCGATTTTTTAAAAAGAGGAAAAATGATGAAATCGAACGAAAAGGAATACGAAGAGCTGAAGGAAGCGAGGCTCTGCGGCGAGGAAAAATACCACGGGCCGCTGCTGCACGTATACCATGATCGGGTGCGTTTGCCGAACGGGGACGAGTCCGGGCGGGACTATATAAAGCACCTGGGTGCGGTGTGCATAGTGCCGGTGACAGAGGATAAGAGGGTATACGTTGAGCGGCAGTTTCGCTATCCGCTGGATATGGTGATAACCGAAATCCCGGCGGGGAAGCTGGATTTCGCCGATGAGGACAGGCTCTGTGCCGCCAAGCGTGAGCTTCGCGAGGAAACGGGGCTGACGGCAGACGTGTGGACGAATTTGGGGGACTTTTTCCCCGCCGTGGCATACAGCACGGAGCGCATTACCATGTACCTCGCGCAAGGATTGCATGAGGGCGAGAGACATTTGGATAAGGACGAATTTTTGAACATCGAAACCGTGCCGCTTGAGGAGCTTGTACAGGCGGTTATGGACGGAGAGATAGTGGATATAAAAACTCAGGCCGCGATACTCAAAACCGCGCGGATTCTGGGAGAATAAAACCCGAGGCGGGAGAAACCCGCCCGCAAAATAAAGAAACGGAGGAAAAAAGAATGAAAACCGTTTTGTGCCTGTTGCCCGTTGAGGCGCGCCACAAGGAAAAGCTTGAAAAGGCCGGAGAGGGCTGCAATTTTGTCTACGTGACGGACGGTAACGCAACCGAGCAGCAGATAAGCGAAGCGAACATCATCCTCGGTATGCCCGACCCGAAGAAAATAAACGCATCCGAAAAGCTGGAGCTTTTGCAGCTTAACATCGCGGGTGCGGATATGTATGTAAAGCCCGGTGTGCTCCATAAAAACACCGTACTCACAAACTCCACGGGCGCTTACAGCCAAGCCGTGGCCGAGCATGGGGCGGCAATGCTGATGATGCTGGAAAAGAAGCTGCATCTATATAGAGACGCGCAGAAGAAGCACGATTGGACAGATTACGGCACGGTTAGCTCCGTTGTAGGGCAGCGCGTGCTGATAATGGGCTTGGGCGATATCGGCTGCCACTTTGCACGCATTGTGAAAGCACTGGGTGCAGAGGTTGTCGGCGTAAAGCGCCGCGCGGGCGTAAAGCCCGATTACGTGGACGAGCTTTACACGATGGATAAGCTTGATGAACTGCTGCCGACGGCGGATGTAGTGTTCTCCGTCCTGCCCGGCACACCCGCGACCACGCATATTTACACCGCCGAGCGCTTCAAAATGATGAAAAAGAGCGCAATATTCATCAACTGCGGGCGCGGCATGGCCGTTGAAAACAGCGTGCTGTACGATGCACTTGAAAACGGGGAGATCGCCTCGGCGGCGATAGACGTGAGCGAGGTTGAGCCTCTCGGCGCGGACAGCCCCCTTTGGGATTTGGATAACCTTATCATCACGCCGCACGTTTCCGGCTACTATCACCTGCCTGCGACCTTTGAGCGCATTGTGGATATTGCGGCGGGAAATCTCAAGCGCTATCTTGCGGGCGAGGAGCTTAAAAACCTCGTAGACTTTGAAACGGGGTATAAGAAGTAAGCAGACTGCGTAGATTCACCGCAAAATCGCGGTATAATTACCGCAAAAACGGCGTAAATGAGCGGCGTTTACACAACGTTCACTTGACATATAGGATAAGCTGTGTTAGAGTAAACGAGGATACAATTTTACTCCGTATTCCCGAAAGGGAATACGGAGTGCTTTTTTGCGTGTAAAACCATTGTAAGAATAAGTCTGACGGGGGCCGGCTCCCGTGAGGAAAAGAAAAGGCACAAATGCCGCAGGCGGACGGCGGGAGAAAACCGAGCGTCGGCTTAAGGCAGATTTCGGAGGAAGCGTATGGAAAGATATGATGTAATAATAATCGGCGCGGGCCCGGGAGGTATATTCTCCGCGTATGAGCTGGCGCAGGCGAACAAGGGGCTGAAAATCGCCGTGTTCGAGCTGGGGCGTGAGCTTTCAAAGCGCCGCTGCCCGATAGACGGGAAAAAGGTGAAAAGCTGCATGAAATGCCCCGTGTGCAGCATTATGAGCGGCTTCGGCGGGGCGGGCGCGTTTTCCGACGGTAAGTACAATATCACAAACCAGTTCGGCGGCACGCTCTACGAGTATGTGGGCAAGGAAGAGGCCATAGAGCTGATGAAGTACGTGGATGAAATCAACCTCAGCCACGGCGGCGAGGGCACAAAGCTTTATTCCACGGCCAACACCGAGATTAAAAGACAGTGCCTGGAGAATGGTCTCCACCTTCTTGATGCGCAGGTGCGCCACCTCGGCACGGATATAAACTACGTCGTGCTCGGCAATATTTATGAAGAGCTCAAGGACAAGGTGGACTTCTTCTTTAACTACGCCGTGACCGCGATAGATGTGGACAAAGACGGCAAGTTTATAATCTACGCCAATGATGACAGCTACCTTTGCGATAAGTGCATTGTCTCTGTCGGAAGAAGCGGCAGCAAGTGGCTTGAGGGCGTTTGCGAAGAGCTTGCCATACCGACCAAATCCAACCGCGTGGATATCGGCGTGCGCGTGGAGCTGCCCGCGCAGACCTTCTCCCATCTCACGGATAAGCTCTACGAGAGCAAGATAGTATACCGCACGGAAAAGTTTGAGGACCTTGTGCGCACATTCTGCATGAACCCGAACGGCGTTGTGGTGAACGAGAACACAAACGGCATTGTCACCGTCAACGGCCACAGCTACGAGGATAAATCCAAGCACACGGAGAACACTAACTTTGCGCTTCTCGTTTCCAAGCACTTCTCCGAGCCGTTTAAGGATTCCAACGGCTACGGCGAGAGCATAGCGCGCCTTTCCAATATGCTCGGCGGCGGCGTAATCGTGCAGCGCTTCGGCGACCTTGTGCGCGGCAGACGCAGCACCGTGCGGCGCATTGAAGAAAACTTCGTCACGCCCACTCTCGCGGCCACGCCCGGTGATTTGAGCCTTGTTATCCCCAAGCGTATTTTGGACGGGATTATAGAAATGATCTATGCCCTTGACAAGATTGCACCGGGCACGGCGAACGACGATACGCTGCTCTACGGCGTGGAAGTGAAGTTCTACAACATGGAAGTGGCGCTGGATAAGCACTTGCAGACAAAGGAAGAGGGACTTTACGTCATCGGCGACGGCTCGGGTGTGACGCACTCCCTGTCCCATGCAAGCGCAAGCGGCGTGTATGTCGCGCGCGACATACTCTCCAAAATGTAATAACGAGCCGATATCCTTGATTTTTCAAGAGTATAGGTATAAAATATGAAAATACCTATACTCTTGTTATATACGGAGGCGAAAAATGGCCGGTAGAAAGGGTCAAAACTATATGCACGGCGCGGCGATACTCACCGTGGGCGTGATTATAATGAAGATACTGGGCTTTATATATAAAATCCCGCTCGGAAACATCCTCGGCGACGAGGGTTACTCGATGTTCATGGGCGCGTATAATATATATTACATCTTCTTTACGCTGGCAACGGCGGGCTTGCCTGTGGCGCTGTCGCGCCTCGTGGCGGAAGCGGACGCGAACGGCCGGGCAAAGCAGGAAGAGAAAACCTTCCGCGTGGCGCGGTGGACATTTTTCGTAATAGGGCTTATATTCGCGGCGATAATGTTCATCTTCCCGGACTGGCTGGCCGCGAAGTACCTTGAAAACCCGGATGCGGCGCTGAGTATAAAAGCGATGAGCCCGGCAATACTGCTAGTGTGCCTTGTTTCCGCTTATCGCGGTTACTGCCAGGGCAACGGCAACATGATCCCCACGACTGTGGACGAGGTGCTGGAGGTGCTGTTCAAGGTTATCTCCGGGCTTATAATCTCGCTTGCGGTCATGCGCGCGGGGCTTGGGCGGCCTATGGGTTCGGCCGGTGCGATACTGGGCGTGTCGATAGGGTCGGTGGTGTCGCTGCTGTACATGGTGGTTTATAAGCGCCGCAACTATGACCTGCTTGCCTCGTCCTACTCGGCGGGGATAGTGGACGTAAACGATGTGCCGGAGGATGACGGCACGGTGGATTCCGCAGGGAAGATTATTAAGGACATTCTTTCTATCGGCATTCCCATTGCGTTCGGCGCGTGCATAATGGCGCTTTTGAACTCCGTGGATTCAAAGCTTTGCATGAACAGGCTTCAAAGCGCGGCGGGGTTCAGCTACTATCAGGCAAAGGTGCTCTACGGCGTATACGGCAAGGCTCAGACGCTCTTCAATCTCCCGGCGGCGTTTATAACCCCGCTGACGATTGCGATAGTCCCGGCGATATCCGGGGCGATAGCGCGCGGCGCAAAGGGCGAGGGCGCGAAAATAGCCGAGGACTCGATGCGCATTTCGGCGGTTATCAGTCTGCCGATGGGCGTGGGGCTGACAGTGCTGAGTAAGCCCATTATGAATGTGCTATACCCTAACAGCAACGCGGCAGGTCCCGGGCTTTTGGCGATAATGGGCGTTGCGAGCTTTTTCGTGTGCATAGTGCTGATGGAAAACGCTGTATTGCAAGCCTCGGGCAAGGAAAAGCTGACGATGGTGACGATGATATCCGGCGGGCTTATCAAAATCGGCGTGAACTGGTTTTTGGTCGCAAGGCCGGAGATAAACATCTACGGCGCGCCCGTGGGTACGCTTGTAAGCTACCTCGTCATGGCGGCGATGAACTATATCTTCATGTGCAAAACGCTTGATGAGCGGCCGCGCCTTGCGCCGGTGTTCATCCGTCCCCTCGCGGCAAGCGCGCTTATGGGCGCGGCGGCTTGGGCGGTTTACGGGCTGTGCGCGCGCTTTATCGGCGGGGAAGCTTGGCTTGAAATCGCAGTGAGCATGGTTGTTGCGGTTATGGCGGCAGTGGTGGTTTACGTGGTGTCAGCCGTGTGCCTGAGAACCGTTACAAACGAGGATATGAAGCTTATCCCCGGCGGCGAAAAGGTGGGCAAGCTGCTGCATTTGCGGTAATTTTGACCGCGTGAGCGTAAAAATCGCCCGACAAGGCCAATTTTCGCAAACATTTTTCAAAAAATCCATAATTCAAGGCAATTTATACTTGATATTAGCCGCAAAATATGCTAGCATTCTTAATGCTGAATTTCCCGAGGGGTTATGAAGCAAAAAGATAAATGAGTATTCTGCCCCAATCGCGGCAGGCTCATCATACCGTGGCGTATGCGCCATATAATTTAGGAGGAAATACAATGAATAAAACCGAACTCATCGCCGCCGTCGCAGAGAAGGTTGGTATGTCCAAGAAGGACAGCGAAAAGGCAGTCAACGCAGTTTTTGAAGCCATCACCGGCGCTCTCACCGAGGGCGAAAAGGTTCAGCTCGTCGGCTTCGGCACTTTCGACGTTAAAGAGCGCGGCGCTCGCGTAGGCCGCAACCCCCGCACCAAGGAAGAGATCGCTATCCCCGCAACCCGCGTTCCCTCTTTCAAGGTCGGCAAGGCTCTTAAGGACGCTGTCGCAAAGTAATTAAGGTTTTATAAATGTAAGGCCGACGGGTTATCCCGTCGGCTTTTGCAATATTGCAGAATGTGAAGCGTTTTGGCTTCGGAGAGGAGAGGAAAAGAATGAGGCTGGATAAGTACCTTAAAGTGTCGCGCCTTATAAAAAGAAGAAGCGTGGCAAACGATGCCTGCGACGGCGAACGCGTGAGCGTGAACGGGCGGCAGGTAAAGGCGAGCTACCAAGTGAAGGTGGGCGATGTTATAGAGATAGCGTTCGGGCAGAGAAGCGTAAAGGTTGAGGTTACGCAGGTGAGCGAGACGGTATCCAAGGCGGACGCGCCCGCAATGTACAGAGAGATAGAGTGACCATAATTAATTAGAAATCACAGCTAAATAATCAGCAAATCCCGTCCGAAAAGTCGGACGGGATTTGGTTTTAGAATATACAATTAAATCAGATAAGATAGCCTTTAAGCTCGGCGGGCATGATTTCGGGGTCGGCAGAGATGCTGATGACAAATTCAATCTTCTCTTCGCCGGAGAAAGCATGAAGCCAGGTGATGAACTTCACGAGCGCTTCAACGGACTTGTCGCTCACAAGCTTATAGAAATTATCAATATAAAAATGGGTTATATCGTAGTTGCCGGCGTGGATGCCGCAGATGAGACCCTTCAAAAATTCATATGTGCCGATGTCATAAGCGCCAGCGTCTATAAGGCGCGCCTGATAAGGAATGTCATAGGTGAGCTTGCGCTCTTTCTCGATAACGACTACATCGCCGTTGCCCTCGTTAACGGCCTCGCGCACGAGGTCAACGAGCTTTTTTGTTTTGCCCGAGCCTTTCAGACCCATAATAAGCTTAACCATTTCGTCCACTCTCCTTAAATAATTATTTTGTTGAGTTGCCGGGGATGGACCTTTCGCGGTCCGCCCGCCGGCTGTTGGTTACACTTCTTGAGTATAGAATATCATCTTTCCGCGAAAAGGGCAAGAGGGGAGTTATTAAAGAGGGGTAAATTTTATGTTATATGAATAATATGATTTAAGAGAACGATTTTTCGGACAAATCAAGGGAAATTGACTAAAAAACAAGGCTGATATTTTCTTGACGTGATGAAAGCAATGTGTTAACATTTAACCAGATATAAATTAAAATAGGTGCGTTAAAACCGCGTTGCGGCGCGCACTGAAAATAAATAAAAGAGGTGTACTGCTTGAAGGACTTAAAGCATCTTATCTACTTTGAAAACCTCCTGCAAGAAGCGCAGAACGAGCTTGTGACGCGCGCCGTGGAGGAGGGCAAGCACGCGCTGGGTTATAACTGCTACTACATACCCGAGGCGCTGTTGAATCTGCCCGGCTGCTTCTCCACGCGTCTGCGTGCCCCGCGCTGCACTTCCACGGATGTGGCCAACTACTACATGACCACGCGCACCTGCCCCTACGTCCGCTCCATTTTGGAGAGAGCTATCGAGGGAGGCTACAACTACCTGGAGGCAATGTTCGGTTCGGAATGCTGCGCCGCAATGGAGCGTATGGAAGAGCATTTCGACCTCATCCACCCCGTGAAGAACGACAAGTTCTTCTCCACCATTATCGACCCGCCCATGAAGGGCGACAAGACAAACCTTGACTACTACAAAACAGAGCTTAAGGTAAAGGTTGTGGACAAGCTCGCCGAGCGCGGCGTAGACGTATCGGAGGAAGCGATGCGTCAGGCCGTGGCCGATCACAACGAGATAAGCCGCATTATCACCGCGATAGGCGACTACAGAAAGCTCCCCAACCCCCCGGTAACGGGCTATGAGTTCCACGTTATCCAGCTTGTCAGCCAAGTTTGCCCGCACTACCTCATAAAGCCGTATCTTGAAGAGACGCTTGAAGAGATCAAAACGCGTGAGCCGGAAGAGAAGTTCCCGTTCCGCGCAAGAGTGGCGCTTGTCGGCTCGGAAATTGATGACCCCGAATTTACAAAGCTCATAGAGACCTGCGGCGCGATGGTTGTGGCGGACAGATACTGCTTCGGCTCGTTCCCCGGCCGCGAGGAGATAGAGATTTTGGACGGCGAGAGCGCCTTTGACGCGATCTGCCGCCACTACCTCAATTGGAACCAGTGCGTCCGCTTCATGGACGGGGCGAAGATAGACCAGCGCTACAACGAGGTCAAACGCCTCATCAAGGAATTCGGTGCGGACGGTGTTATCTACGAGAATATGAAGTTCTGCGAGTTCTGGAGCTATGAAAAGGTGCTCGCGGCGCACATCTTCACCAATGAGCTTAACATCCCCTGCTGCACGATAGAAAAGGAGTACGCGCTGGGCGCAGTCGGCCAGCTTCGCACCCGTTTCCAGGCCTTTATAGAGGCGCTGGAGATAAAGAACATTCAGGGAGGGAAGTAAGATGAAGATTACAGACAAGCTTATTGCTTCCATTGATAAGAAGCTTGAACGCTTTAACCCCTTGTGGCAGGCCGAGCACGGCGTGGGCGGTCAGAGAGACCGTTATTACGACAAAACCGGCGTTGCCAAGTGGCGCGAATGGCGCGGCGTTAAGGACACGTTCTATGATTACACCCAGTGGCTCAACAACCTCGTCAGCATGGTGCAGATGGTGGCTTCCGCCCCGCTGCCGTGCCTGAAGGGCTTTTGGGAATACCGCTGGATGGGCTCGTACCTCGGCACGTTCATGTTCATTGACCGCCTTTTTGAAGGCTACCGCGGCACGGAGCTTCGCATCGCGCATATGCATATGCACGCGATAGTGCAAAACCTCACCAAGCGCATTGCCTACATCCTCAAAAACGACAAGCGTTTGGGCGGCGGCAAGGACAGCGACATCATGGTTCCCATGGACGAGGTTATCCCGGCTCTTATCATGATGGGCTTCAAGGATCTTTATCCTGTTCCTCTGCAAACCCTGCCCGAATTCATCATCTGCGATATCGACCAGCACATTGAGCCTTACTACATCGATGTGGCCGAGTCGTTCGGTCTCCCGGCGGACGTTTGCTCCCGCTGTGCCGCCGAAACCGGCGTTGCGTTGGACGATGCATTCCCCATACTCGGCAAGGCGTTTCTCACGACGAATATGCCGTGCAACGCGTCCGAGGCCACAAGTATGTTCCAGCGCCGCCGCGTGGCGCTGCCCGATTACGCGGTAACGCTCGCCATGCAGCACACCGAGCCCGAAGCACTGCCGTATTCGCGCGCCGTGCTGGAAGAAATGATAAAGTTCACGGAAGAGCAATACGGCGTGAAGTACGACTGGAACGAGTTTTTCAAGTACGCCGAGCTTTTCAACGAGCAGAACACCATCGAGCTTGAAAAGTGGGACTACTTCAAGACCCCGTACTCTCCGCTTTCCGGTATTGCCGAATCTCTCTATAAGCTCTACGAGTGGCAGAGCGTCAACGGCCAAGACCCGTACTTCAACAAGGTTGACCGCAAGGTTATAAAGCTTATCCGCAAGGCGTATGAGGATAAGTACCTGCCCTTCGGCGGCAAGACCCGCCACCGCGCGTTCCTTTGGGGACCGAGCGCCGTTTACTACACCGACTTCCCCACCTGGGCGCAAAACTGCTGGGGCATCACCATCGTTTTGAACATGGACTCCACCATGGGCTACAACATGATAGACACCAACGACCCCGACAAGGCCATGGACGACCTGACCGCAATGACGCAGCGCGCCTGTATGCGCCACCACGCCGTCGGCGGCTGGGAAAATGTCAACGCCGTTTGGGAGTGGGCGAAGAACTTCAACTGCGATATGGTGCTTATGAACGACAACATCGCCTGCAAGGGTATGCTCGGCGTACACGCGCTCATGGAAGAGCAGGCGCGCGACCTCGGCTTCCACTTCATCTTCATCGAGCATGACCTGGAGGACAGCCGCACCGTTTCCCGCCAGGAGATGAGAAACTGCGTGAACAATTATATGTCCGTCGTGCTCAACGAAAAGCCGCTTGACCCGACTATCGTGGAGTTTGACGACTCTATGGCATATTAAGAAAGGATAGGGCTGAAGCATGAAAAAATTTGTGAGCTTTATTTTGAAGCTTATCGGCAAGCTTGCTTTGATAGCGCTTGTCGGATTCGTTGCCACGTTTGCGCTTTATATGTTCAACGGCGAGAATAAGCTCATCTACTACGTGGTAAGACCTCTTCTCAATAAGCATTACGATGCTCAGGTAAGAGACAGAAGAATAGTGTAAGTGCTAACGCCGAGCGGGCAACCGCTCGGCGTGTGTTTTTTGCCCTTGTAGAGCGGGGAGAAATAGGGTATAATCGGAGACAAAGAGAAAAAAGAAGCAAAATACGAGAAAAGAGGGCAGGAATATGGCGATAACGGTTGTGGGAAACGTATTTGTGGATATAAAGGGCTTCCCCGATGATATTTATATCCCCGGTGGGCGCAATGCGGGCAACGTGGAGTTTGTTCACGGCGGCGTGGGGCGCAATGTGGCCGAGGATATTGCAAATTTAGAGCTTAGGCCGCGCTTTGTGAGCATGGTGGATGATACGCCCGAGGGCGCGGAGATTCTGCGCAAGCTCAACAACCACAAGGTGGACACTCGCTTTGTACCCGCCGTGCCGAACGGCATGGGAATGTGGTTGGCGGTATTTGACGAGACGGGCGACATTGTCGGCTCTATCTCCAAGCGCCCGGACATGAGCGCAATGGTGACGCTCATAGAAGAGCACGGGGACGAGATTTTTGCCGATTGCGACAGCATCATAGTCGAGATTGACCTGGATAAGGAGATTATCAAGAGCATTTTCCGCTTTGCCGAGAAGTACAACAAGCGCGTGTATGCCGTGGTTGCGAACATGAGCATTGCTTCCCAGAGGCGTGACTTCTTGCAGAGCATTGACTGCTTTGTGTGCAATGTGGAAGAGGCGGGCATACTCTTTGTGTGCGACCTTGAAAAGCTCACGCCGGAGGAGCTGTGCGAGGAGCTTTCCCGCCGCGTTGTGAGCGCGAAAATCCCCTCTATGGTGGTTACCGTAGGCTCAAAGGGCGCTGTATATGCCGATATGAACGGCAACAAGGGCGTTTATCCCGCGCGCCTTGTCAATGTCCGCGATACCACCGGCGCGGGGGATGCGTTCTGTGCGGGTGTTGCCGTGGGGTTGACGTACAACAAGACTATGCGCGAGGCCGTGGAAATCGGCACGCGCCTTGCCGCGTCCGTGATAACCGTGGCGGAAAACGTCTGCCCGCGCTTTTTGCCGCGCGAGCTTGGGCTGGATGTGGACGTGGAGTGATTAGAAATTAGATATTAGGAATGAGTAATTATGGTGCTCTCTCGGCTATGCCGAGAGAGCAGTTTTTATTATTGCGCAAAATGGGGGCGCTAAGCGAACCGGGCGGGCAGGTTCACAAATCAAGCGAAATGTGAGGGAAACGCAATAATTAGGGCGGGATTCTCTTGTCAATATGTTCAAAAATCGGTCTCCCAATTTGTACAAAACTCCGAAGTTGAAAAAGTTCGTCCCGGATAGGTTGACTTTACGGCGCGAGCTTGTTAATATTTAACCGTGAGAACCTCGGAAACGTTTCCGGGAACGTTTCCGGAAGCGGTTTCGGTCATAATTGCCGCGATTTAACGCGGTGAATTGTTACAAAGCGGACGGCGGGAAGAAAATCGCCGCCGCCAGGATATAGACACGAACGCGGTGCAAGAGCGACAGGGATTCACCCCCCGTAGGCTAAAGCCGCGAGAATATATAAAAACCAAGCTTCGGTCAGCATAAAGGCGCATACTCGGCAAGGAGAAGAACATGACGATAAAGGATATTGCAAAGGTTTGCGGCGTGAGCGTGAGCACAGTTTCGCGTGTGCTCAATGATCGCCCGGATGTGAGCGATGAGGTGCGCAAGCGCGTAAGGCGCGTTGTAGAGGACAGCGGTTATATCCCCAACAACAGCGCGCGGGACTTGGTGAAAACCCGGTCGGACGCGATAGGCGTAATAGTGCGCGGTATGGGCAACCTCTTTTTTGCGGATTTACTGAAAACCGTGTCGCGCGAGATAGAGCGGTGCGGGTACACGATGGTGCTGCATTTCATAGATTCGGATGCGGACGAGGTAAAGGCCGGGGCGATACTGGAGCGCGAGAAGAAGCTGCGCGGGCTTATCTTCCTCGGCGGAAGATTTGACTACACCCCGTCGGAGCTGTCGCTGGTAGGCGTGCCGTATGTATGCTGCTCGTATACAAACTGCTTCGGTTCGCTCAAGGATGAGGACTATTCCTCGGTTTCGATTGACGACTATGCCACGGCCTACAGCGCCGCGGAGCACCTTATAAAGCTCGGCCACAGGAAAATTGCCGCAGCCGTGCCGAGCTGCAACGACAGGTCGATAAGCGAGCTGAGATACAACGGCTATCGCGCGGCACTGCGCGACAACGGAATTGACTTTGACAAAGCCCTGCTCGTGGAAACGGGTGGCTGCTTTGAAATGCCGGAGAGCTACGAGGGCGTGGCGGCGCTTGCACGAAGCGGAGCGGAGTTTACCGCACTCATGACCCTGTCCGACACTACGGCCATGGCCGCGATGAAAGCGCTTGAGGATAACGGCCTATCCGTGCCGGGGGATGTGTCCGTAATCGCGATTGACGGCTTGACCGTTTCCGAGTACGCTTCCCCCACGCTCACCACCATGGTGCAGCCCGCCGAAACTATGGGGCGCGAGAGCGTACACCTGCTGCTGGATATGCTTGACGGCAGGGGCGAGGCCAAGCACGTATGCGTAGAAGCTCAATTGAGAGCCGGGGCATCCGTGAGGGCAATATGAGCGGAGCTTTTTCCGCACGAAAAAATCTCTCGCTCATAGAATAATACGGATGAAGTAATATTTGATAGAATCGCAAGCTTTATGTTGCGATAACGCGATTTAATCGCGCAAGGACATTGTTTTTGATTTTCTCATTCTGCGGAATGTGAAGATACCACACCCGCGCGGGGTTCACCCGCTACGGGAAGAAAAATTTTTATTTTCAAGGAGTAAGTTTCAAATGAAAAAGATTCTTGCAATGCTTCTCGCACTGTGCATG
>CAZGFK010000033.1:0-16209 GCA_964524815.1 uncultured Oscillospiraceae bacterium | reverse complement strand
GCGCCTACATCGAAGACCTCATGGCCTTCCCCACCTTCTTCCCTGTCAAGCAGGCTGCCGTTGAGGCTGCTGCCGGCTGGGAGACCGCACCCGGCGCATGGTGCCAGGATGCCGGCTTTGTCGGCAACGGCCCGTTCGTCTGCACCGCTTGGGAGCACGATGTTTCCATGACCTACGAGAAGAACCCGTACTGGTACGGCGCTGACGATGTTAAGATCGAGAAGATCGAGTTCATGCTCTCCGCTGACGACACTGCCATCTTCGCCGCCTACAACGCCGGTGACGTTGACATGATCGACACCGTTCCCAACAGCGAAGTTCAGAACCTTATCGGCACTCCCGAGTTCTACGTAGTTGACAACCTCGGCACCTACTACGCCGCATTCAACTGCAAGAGCGAGCTCTTCGCCGACAAGACCCCCGAGGAAGCTGCCTGTATGCGTAAGGCATTCTCTATCCTCATCGACCGTGACTACATTGCCGAGAACGTCGGCCAGTGCGGTCAGCTCCCCGCCAACGCTTTCATTCCTTACGGCATGGCAGACGGTAACGGCGGCACCTTCAAGACCGAAGTAGTCGAGCAGGGCTACTACGATCCGTACGCAATCAACAACGATTACGAAGCCACCGTTGAAGAGGCTCGCACTCTTCTTAAGGCCGCCGGCTTCAAGTTCGATGAGAACGGTATGCTCTCTGCCGAAACTCCCATCGTTGTCGAGTACCTCACCAACAACGGCACCGGCCACGTTGCCGCTGCTGAGTGTATGCAGCAGGACCTCGGCGCTATCGGCATTCAGATGACCATTCAGTCTGTTGACTGGAACGTCTTCCTCGAAGAGCGTAAGGCCGGTCACTTCGACTTCGCCCGCGAGGGTTGGCTCGCCGACTTCAACGACCCCATCAATATGCTTGAGATGTGGATCACCGACTCCGGCAACAACGACTGCCAGTTTGGCCGCGTTGAGGGTTAATTTGAAGCAAGCGTAAAAACTCAATAGCTAAAAACAGAACGCCGGGGCAATTGCCCCGGCGTTTTTCTATGCCGTTTATTATATTGTCGCTTCTCGGCAAGCTCCGTTTTCGCAGATGAAAAAGCTCACCTTGCCGTTTTCGGCTTCTGCCGTGGCCGTAAAGGGCGCGGCTTTTTTCAGCGCCTCGGCGCGCGCCGGGGTTTTCAATAAAACCGTCAGCTCCGGGGCGTAGCGCGCCGTCACGGCGAGCAAAAGCGCGGGTATATCTTCATCCTCGCTTGTAACGAGCACTTCTCGCGTGGGGTTCGCTGCCGACATAAGCGCGCAAAGCGCGTAGGCGCACCCGGCGGGAGCAGCTTTTGCGTAAGCAAAGGTGTAGGCTAAAAGCTTATCGCGCCTATCGCGCATAGCCACGTTGCCCGTCAAGCGGAAAAGCATATCGAACATTACTGCCGCGCCGCTGTTTGCCGAGGGCATAGCCCCGTCAAACACCTCGCGCGGGCGGACAATCAGCTTTTCTGCCGTGTCGGCGGTGCGGTAATAGCCGCCCTCTCCGTCTGCAAAGTGAGTGTCAACGTACTCGGCAAGCTTTTCTGCAAGCAGCAGATGCTCCGCGTCAAAGTCCGCTTCATAAAGCTCAATAAGCCCCAGTGCATAGAAAACATAATCGTCAAGCTTTGCCGTAACGCGCGCCTCGTTTATTTCGGGGTAATATACACCTTTCAGCTCGCCGGAAACGAAAAGCTTTTGGTGCAAAAATGCCGCCAAGTCCTGCGCGGCGTGTAGATACCGCGCGTCCGCGTATACGCGCGCGGCGCGGCTGAGCGCGGCGAGCATAAGCCCGTTCCATGCGGTGAGAATTTTATCATCGGTTTTAAGCTCATGACTTTCCGCCCTATATAGCCGCAGCTTTTCGCGGTAATCGTCATACCCATCCGGCAAGAGCGCCCAGCGTGTGTTGATTAGAAGATTCGGTATGCTCTTCCCGTGGTAGTTCCCCTCCGCGGTAATGTCGTAGCATTCGCAAAAATGCCGCCCGGCCTCGTCACCGAGGACAGCGCAGACCTCCTGCGGTGTGAAAAGGTAGTATGCGCCCTCTTCGCCGTTGCTGTCTGCGTCCTGCGCGGCGCAGTAGCCGCCGCAGGGGTGCAGTAGCTCGCGCATACAGTAATCAAGCGTGCTTTCGCTCACGGAGCGCCAGCGCTCCATATGCCCCTGCTCCCAAGCCTCCGTGTAAACGTAGGCGAGCAGCGCATTGTCGTAGAGCGTCTTTTCAAAATGCGGGGCAAGCCATTCCCGGTCGGTCGAGTAGCGGGAAAAGCCGCCGCCGAAATGGTCGTAAATCCCGCCCTTATACATGGCGCTGAGTGTGTTTTCACACATGGTGCGCGCCTTTTTGTCGCCCGTGTAGGCGCTGTAGCGCAGTAGGAACAGCAAATCATGCGGCGAGGGAAACTTCGGCGCTGTGCCGAAGCCGCCGTACTCCTCGTCAAAGCTTGCTTCAAGCTGGGCGTATGCGCGCTTGGCCGTTTCCATGTCGGGCGCGGCAGGGGAGAGCACGGGCTCAAAAGCGATGCGCGCGGCAATGTCGCGCGAGATATCCAAAAGCTCTTCGCGCTCGGTGTGCCACTTGTGGGCAATCGCGCTCAAAACGGTTATAAGCCCGAACGTTTGCCCCGCGTCCTCGCGCGGAAGATAGGTCGAAACGAAAAAGGGCTTGCCCTCTGCCGTCATAAGCACATTGAGCGGCCACCCGCCGGAGATATTGAGCGCCGTGCAGGCGCGCATATAAATCCCGTCAATGTCGGGGCGCTCTTCGCGGTCAAGCTTTATGCTGACATAGTGCGCGTTGAGTATGTGCGCAACCTCGGCGTTTTGGAAAGCTTCACTCGCCATCACGTGGCACCAGTGGCAGGTGGAGTAGCCTATGCTTAAAAAAATGGGCTTATCCTCTCGCCGCGCCTTGTCAAAAGCCTCTTCCCCCCAAGGAAACCAGTCTATTTCATCGTGCGCGTGTGCGCGCAGATAGGGGGACGGCTCATTTATCAATCGGTTAGTCATGCTTCTTCACTCCGTATGGATATGCGGCCAATCCGCCGCGCTTTTTATCGTTATTATACCCGTTTTATGCCGCGCTTTCAAGCCGCGCGGGTAAAAAAGCGGCGCGGCGGAGATGTTAATGAATATAAATGGATATTTGAAGCGAAATTAACAATCTTTAAGAATAAAAATTCAACTTTTGCTGTTTACATTCTGAAAGAATTGTGCTATTCTATTCCGCAAGAGATGTACGCTTGTATGTTTTTTGCATTCCCGGCATAATCTACTTCAAGGAGGAACACTAATGGTTAATTTTGCAGAAAGAATGGATGAAATCAAAGCCTCGGATATTCGTGAGCTCCTCGCGCTCACCAATAAGCCTGAAATAATATCCTTTGCCGGCGGCTTGCCCGCACCGGAGCTTTTTCCTGTAGATAAGATAAAAGCGGCCACCGATGCCGTCCTTGATGAAAACGGCCGCGCCGCGCTTCAGTACGGTCCGACTGACGGTATTCTTCGCCTCAGAGAGCAGATTTGCGAGCGCCTTCTCGCAAAAAACAGCATCCACACCGACCCTAAGAACATCATCATCACCGCCGGCAGCCAGCAGGGTCTTGACTATGTTGCGCGCCTTTACGTTAATCCCGGCGATGTCGTGCTGATGGAAAGCCCGTCTTACCTCGGCGCTATCAACGCTTTCCAGCTCAGCCAGCCCAACTTCGTTGAAGTTCCGACCGATGACGGCGGCATGATCATGGAAGAGCTTGATAAGATCCTTGCTACCACCGACAAGGTCAAGATGATTTACGTCATTCCCGATTTCCAGAACCCCTCCGGCCGCACCTGGTCTCTTGAGCGCCGCAAGAAGTTCATGGAGATTGTCAACAAGTACGAGGTTATCGTCATTGAGGATAACCCCTACGGCGAGCTGCGCTACAAGGGCGAGTTCCTGCCCTCTCTCAAGAGCATGGACACCAAGGGGCTTGTTATCTACCTCGGCACGTTCTCCAAGATTCTCGCCCCCGGCTACCGCCTTGCATGGATCTGCGCCAGCGACGAGATAATCGAGAAAGTAAACCTCATTGCGCAGGCAGCCGTTTTGCAAACCTCCACCACGTCCATGATGATCGTGTCGAAGTTCATTGATATGTTCGATTTGGATGAGCACGTGGAAACTGTCCGCGCCGCATACGAGCACCGTTGCAACGTCATGATGGACGCGATGAAGCAGTACTTCCCCAAGGAAGTCAAGTTCACCATTCCCGACGGCGGCCTCTTCACTTGGGCGGAGCTTCCCGAATATATCGACACTAAGGTCATGGCTACCGAAGCTCTCGCGCAGAACGTGGCCTACGTTCCCGGCCTCGGCTTCTTCCCCAACGGCAATAACCACCACTGCATGAGACTTAATTACTCCTGTATGCCCGATGACAGAATCATCGAGGGTATCAAGAGATTGGCAAAGGTTATCGAAAATAACCTCAAGTAAAAAGTTTTCTTCGCCCGATGACCCGTTGCGGTTGTCGGGCGCATTTTTAAAACTCACTATGGAAAAATTGCGCGGAGTATCTTATAATAAAGGTATAAAAAACGTTCCGGGAGGTGCGGCATGAAAAAAACAATATCGCTTTTGCTTGTCTTCGCCCTGCTCTCGCTTTGCGCTTGCGCATCCGGCGAAACGCAAGCCCCGGATTCCTCCGACGCAACCCCCGCCGTCAAAGCCGAGGTTTCTGCACCCGCCGTTAATGCTGTCAGCCTATATAAAGATAAGCTCACGCTATCGGAAACGAACGGCGCAGTCACGCTTTGTGAGGTTACTTATCCCGCGCTCGCCCTTTCCTCTGCGGACGCGCAGCAATATGCAAAGCTGTCGCGCGCGCTCGCGGCGTTGAACAGTGAAAGCGCGGCCAACAGCCAAACCGCCTTTTCCGAGCTTTTGTACGCCGCGCAGGTGGACTATGAAAAGCGCAGCACGGCGGAGATCGAGAGCGCGGACACGGGCGAAGAGACCGCCCCCTTTGAAACCTTTTACCGCTATGATGACCTTGCCTGCCCGCGCGCTGATAGCCGCGCCGTCAGCATTCTTTACTCTATGACAAGCTATTCCGGCGGCGTACACGGAAACTATTATTACTACAGCACGAATATAGATACGCACACCGGCCGCTCCCTCTCGCTGGGGGATGTGGTGCTCGATATGGCGCGGCTTCGCGAGGTGCTGGAAGCTACTTTGCGCCACGGCTACCCAAAAGCGGAGTTTTCCGGCATGGAAGATGCGCTCAATGCGTATTTTTCCGACCCCGCCTCGTTCACATGGACGCTTGATTACGAGGGCGTGACCTTCTTTTTCAGCCCCGGCGAGCTTGCCGACTTTGAAACGGGCAAGCTTATTTGCTCCCTGCGCTTTGCGGATTACCAAGGGCTGTTCAGCGAATATTATACCCTCACGCCGACAAATTACGCCGTCCCCTTTACGGACGGAAAGTGCCTTAACCTTGACCTGAACGCCGACGGCGAGAGCGATGAAATCGCCGTGGAGCAGGTGTATTCAAAGGACGGCGCGGAGATTGAAAAGCTTATTATCAGCGTAAACGGCAAGGACTATACTGCCAATACCCCCATGCTCGAGTGTACGCCCTATCTTGTCAACATCGCTTCCGCGCGCTATTATCTCATCGTCAGCTCGCAAAATCTCACGGGCTACGGCTATCTCGGCATTTATAAGCTCGACCGCTCCGGCGCTTCGCTTGTCGGCATGATGTATGATACTAGCCTTTATGCCGCTGCATACGCCGATGAATGCCCCGGCGAGCCGCTTTTGACGAATCCCGACAGCTTTTCCCTCGGCACGCGCCAGCAGTATCTCGGTACGCTCACCGGGCTTAAAACCTACTCTGTCGGGGCGGACGGTATGCCCGTCACGGCGGACAGCTATTATACTCTCTCCGGCGCTGCCCCTCTCACGCTCAAAGCCCAGCTCGTCACGGCCACTATTGACGCTTCCGGCAGCGGCACTTTCGCCGCCGTAACCCTCGCCCCCGGCACGGTCATGAGCTTTTTGCGAAGCGACGGCGCGGGCGCTGTGGACATGGTGACGGATGATGAGGTCTATTGCCGCTTGTATGTCAGCGGCAAGCTCGGCGCGCAGTATGTCAACGGCATGGCGGCGGAAAGCCTCTTTGACGGCATAGGCGCATGAAGATGCGCGCGGATATTGCCGACCTTGCGGCTTGCGCCGTAGCTAAATGATTTCTTGTTCAGAAAAAAGTTACAATTTCTTTAAAAGATTTAACCCTCTCTTTGCCCTCGGCGTGATATAATTGATTATCACGATTTGGAGGCTTACGGAAAGTGGAACTTAACCGAAAAACCATGAAGCGCTATATGCTCCTTATCACGTTTGCAATGCTTTTGTATTGGGGGCTTCATAATGCCGGGCAGTTTGCGGGCGTTATACGCGCGCTTTTCAAGCTGCTTTCGCCGTTTATTATAGGGCTGTGTCTTGCCTTCGTTATGAATCTTCTCCTCTGTCCCTTGGAGCGGGCTTGGAATGATATTTGGGGCGAGAGCAAAAGCGCGGCCAAAGTTAAGCTCAAGCGCCCGGTGTGCCTTGTGCTTGCGCTTTTGATTTTCCTCGGCATCATCAGTGCCCTTTTCTTCGTCCTCATTCCGCAAATATCCGCCACGGCTTCCACCATATCCACCAAAGTGCCCGATGCGATAATGAAAACCGAGCTTTGGTGGGGCAATTTAACCACCTTTTTTGCCGAGCATAATGTGGTTTTGCCGTCCGTTGACTTAGAACCCGAAACCATTATAAAAACCATCAGCGACTTTATCGCCCGACAGGGCGAGCAGGTTTTCGGCAAGACCATGGATATCACCATATCCATCTTCTCTGCCCTCATTAACCTCATTCTCGCGCTTGTCTTTTCCCTTTATGTCCTTGCGCAGAAAGAGCGCTTGGGGAAAAACGCGAAAAAGCTCATATATGCATCCATGAAAGAGAAAACCGCCGACCGCGCCTTGGAGCTTCTTTCCCTCACGGGCAACACCTTTTCCCGCTTTGTCAGCGGGCAGGTGACAGAGGCGTTTATCCTCGCCACGCTCTGCTTTATCGGTATGTCTATCTTGCGTATGCCGTATGCGCTGGTTGTTTCTTTCGTCATCGGCTTTACCTCGCTCGTGCCTATCTTCGGCGCGTGGGTGGGCGCGATTGTGGGCGCGTTCCTTATCGTGTTCGTAAGCCCTATAAAGGCGCTCGGCTTTGTCGTTTTTCTGCTTGTTCTCCAGCAGATTGAGGGCAATGTAATTTACCCCAAGGTCGTGGGTAAATCGGTGGGGCTGCCCGGCATATGGGTGCTCGCCGCGGTTACGATAGGCGGTGGACTCTTCGGCGTGACGGGTATGCTCTTCGGTGTGCCTATCTTTTCGATTATCTACACACTTATGGGCGAATTTGTCCGCGCCCGCTATGATAAAATCCCCGCAACGGTGCTGGATACACCGCCCGAGGACACACAGGAACAATAATTGCATAACAACAAAAAACCTCAAGTGCGATGAGCACTTGAGGTTTTATAATGCCTGATTATCCGATTATTCTTCTTGCTTCAAACCCGCGAGACACGTAATAGCCTGCAAGGCTTGAAATTATAACGCCGGTGGTGGAGTTGGAAGCGTGAACAAACTGGCCGTTACCTATGTAGATGCCGACATGGCCGATGTAGCTGCTGCCGGAGTAGAAGCAGAGTATGTCACCCGGCTGAAGCTCGCTTGCTTCCACATGGCGGCCGTTTTTTGCCTGATCTGCGGCCACGCGGTTGAGCGAATACCCAAACTGCTTGTACACATACTGCACCAAGCCCGAGCAGTCAAACCCCGTGTCGGGTGAAGTGCCGCCCCAGCGGTAGGCATAGCCTACAAACTGACACGCGTAGCTTGCAATCTGCTGACCCGTGGCGGAAGAAGCGGAGCCTGCCTGCGAAGAGGAGCTTTCATTGCTGCCGGAAGAACCGGAGCCGCTCTCGCTTTCGCCGACGGAGTAGCTGCCCTCTTTGACGTAGCTTGAATATACATAGCCCACTTGCCCGTTCTCGGCTACTACCTGTGCCCAGCCGTCATGCGCCGTGATAAGCTTGACGCTGTTTCCGTAGAAGAATTCGCCCAGTATGCCCGCCGTCATGGACGGGGCGGAGCGGAAGCGCACATTGTTGCCGGCGATGTATGCGGATTTGTACTGCACCGGGGTCGGCGTAGGTGTTGCAGCGGGAGTAGGTGTGGGGGTCGCTTCCGGGGGAACGGTGGCCTGGGCGTTGTCGTTCGGAACGGATGTCGTACCCGATACCGTGCCGGATGCGCTGCTGCCCGAGCCAAGCTGAAGTCCGCCGAAGCTGGCTTGGTCTATAATCAAGACATAGCTTGCGTAAACATAGCCCACTTGCCCGTCAATCACGCACTGATACCAGCCGTTGCCCGCATCGGCCGTGACGGAGATGGTTTTGCCCGTGTGATACGTGCCGAGTATGGAGTGGTTAGTACCCGGGCCTGAACGGAAGCGCACGTAAGTGCCGTTTATGTAGCCGCTCTTACCGCTCGCTGTGGGCGTTTGCACGGGTGTGGGGGTTGCCGTGGGCGCGGGTGTCGCGCTCGGCGAGGGTAACGCCGTGGCGTTCGGGCTGGGCAAGGTCGCGGGCGGGGTTATAATCGGAGTTTGTGCGGGGGCTGCCGTTGCTGCCGGAGCGGTAACTGTCTCGTTCGGCTGCGGTATGCCGAAGCTCGGCTGTATGGCGGGGGTAGTCTCTGCCTTGGCTGCCGCGCTCGCGCCCGCAGTGATGTACTGGGTGTACACATAGCCAAGCTGCCCGTCAATAATGCACGCTGTCCACCCGTCACCCGAGCCTATCGTGGTTACGGCCTTGCCTCGGTTGTATTCGCCCAAAACGGAATAATCCGAACCAGGCCCCGAGCGGAAGCGGACATACATCGCGTTGATGTATGCGTTATAGTCGGTGCTGCTGCTCGCGGCAGCGGAGCTGTCCGGTGCGATAAGCGTCCCCTGCGAGGGGGAAGCATTACTGCCGGAGCTTTCGTTCGCGCTGCCCACAGTCCCGACAGCGGGTGTCGGCGTGAAGTCGGGGGCGATGAACGCCGCGTCATTCTCGCTCAGCGCGAGATACGCCGATGAGACAAAACCCGTCTCGCCGCTCGCTGTGGAAACGGCGTACCAGGAGCTATTTGACCTGTCCGTGATAGTCACGGGGGTGTTTCGGGCAAGGTTTGTGATGACATAGTAAAATGTCCCCGGGCCTGCCCGCAAATTCACGCTGTTGCCGGTGACAACGGCGGCCTCGGCGTAAGCCGGAGCAATCAGTGTCGTGCTTATCACAAGCGCGGCGGCCAGCGTCCTTATAATCTTTTTGCGCATTGTATACAGTCCTTTGTGTTTGGATTTCGACCTTGCGGCCGAGATGCCTTATCTGGAGGAAAGTGCGCGCTCAAGCCATACGGCGGCAACGTCTATCGCAAGATAGAGGCTGTCTTTCTCGCTCTTTTTTACAACTCTGTCGCGGGATTTGATAGACGGATCGGTGAGCTGCAGCTGAACGGATACCTTGCTCGGAACGTCCAAGTCGTTGACCTTTTTCGACTCCAGTATTTGCAGCATGACAATGTATTTGTCCGCAAAGCTGCCGTAGTAGATGATGCTGTCTTTCCTTTGGAGAGGATGACCCTTATACTCCAATGTCTTTGCCATAGTTGTACCTCCGATTTTGTAACTAAAATGTAACACAATGAATTAGAATTGTCAACAGGAAATGCTTGGTCAGTGCGAAATAATGCGGGCTTTTTCAGCCGAGATAGCTTGTGCCGCCGGTGAAGCCCCAATCCGTGCCGCCCCAGCCGGTGTCATTTGTGCCCCAGCCGGTGTTGCTGTCGGTGGTGTTGCCCCAGCCGTTGTTTGAAATCCACTGGTCGGCGATTGAGCCGTTGTCGCTCGTGCCCCAGCCGATATCGTCATCGGCGGCGTAGTTGTTGCCGGAGTAGATAGTGTCCTGAATGCCGAATATGCCGGTGTTCTCACCGATATAGGGGTAGGTGAACGCTCTGTATTCAAGCCCGTCATGCAGCGGCTGCATCACCTTGCGCCAAAGCTGTGCGGCGGGGTTGCCGGACACGTTTATCGCGGCGGGGGTGTCAAACCCCGTCCAAACCGCCGCAACGTAGTACGGCGTTACGCCGCAAAACCACCTGTCCTTATAATCGCCCGAAGTGCCGGTTTTGCCTGCTACGGGGACGCTGTAAAGGCGCGCTTCCGTGCCCGTGCCGTGCTCAACGGCGTTTTGCATCATATAGGTCATGGTGTAAGCGGTGTTGGGCTTGAATGCGGAAATGCTCACCGGGGAGTTATCTATGACGGTGTTCCCGTCAAAGTCCGTCACGAGCGAGTAGGTGCGGCCGTAGGTGAATATGCCGTCATTTACGAATGCGCAGTAGGCCTGCGCCATTTCGCGCACCGTAACGCCGTTTGTCAGCTGCCCCAACGCCATGGGCGCGTAGTTTGCGTCCGCCGGGACGAGGCTTGTAAAGCCCAGCTTTGTCGTCATGTAGTTATACGAGGTTTGCGGGGAGAGTTTATCCACTATCTGCGCGGCAACGGTGTTGAGCGAGTATTGCAGCGCTTGATAAATCGTCACAACGCCGTAGTAGATGTTGCTGTCGTTTGCGGGGTACCAGTCCGTGCCGCTTAAATGCAGCCCGGCTTGGTCGTTTACAAGGGTCGTGGGGGTTATAAGCCCGGTGTCAACCGCCGGGCCGTAGGAGGCCAACGGTTTAATAGACGATCCCGGAGAGCGATAAGTTCCCGTTGCGCGGTTAAGCGGGAAATTGCTGTCCTTCACGCCCACGCCGCCGGATAGGCCGAGTATGCGCCCGTCATAGGGATTCATCACTACGATTGCGCTTTGGAGCTGGGCGTTGCCACCGGCGCGCGGTATGGCCGTAAGGTCGGTGTATATCGCGTCAATCGCCGATTGAACGCTCACATCCACACAGCAGTATATTTTGTAGCCGCCGTTGTAGACAAGCTGTTGTGCCGTTTCTCGGCTGATGCCCTTGCGCTCCATGAGGTCGTTTATAACATCGCTTATAACAACCTCTTCATAGTAGCTGTATACGCGCTGAGTGCTCTCTTCCTCCGCGCTGTGTATGAACACAAGCTCCTCCGCCACGGCCTCTTTGTAGGTCTCGTAGTCGATGTAGCCCTGCTCGTACATTTCGCGCAGTATCGTCTCTTGGCGCTCCTTGTTGTTTTGCTCGTTGTAGAATGGGTCATAGTAGGTCGGCATATTCGTGATGCCCACGATGGACGCGCACTCGGCGAGTGAAAGGTCCTTCACGTCCTTGCCGAAGTAGGTCTGCGCCGCCGTCTGCACGCCGTAGCAGCCCTCGCCGAAATATACGGCGTTGAGATACCATTCTATGATCTCTTGCTTGTCGTAGCGCTTTTCAAGCTCCAGCGCGCCGAAAATCTCCGTGAGCTTTCGCTGTACCGTCACTTCGTCCTGCCCGGTCAGGTTTTTTATGAGCTGCTGGGTGACGGTGGAGCCGCCGTAGCTATTTTGCATCGTGGCAAACATTTTTATAAATGCGCCCGAGGTGCGATACCAGTCCACACCCTTGTGGTCGTAAAAGCGCTTATCTTCTATCGCGACAACGGCCTTTTCCATGTACCAAGGGATATCGCCGTAGTCCACCCATATGCGCTTTTGCTTGCCCGTCAGCAGCCCCAGCTCGCGCCATTCGCCGCCCGCGTCCTGATAGTATATGGTGCTGGATTGGTTGAGCTTGTAATCCTCCAGCGATAGATCCAAGTTCGGTGTGAGGCAGGTTTTTACGTAGTAGGCGAATACGCACGCAAAGAGCATACCCGTCACGGTGAAGATGATGAGCAACGTGCCGAGAATCTTCAAAATGCCGCTTAACGTGGAACTTACAAGCTCCACCGTGACATCGGCGGCCTTGAGCATGAAGCGGGGCTTGCGCCGTGCTTTTTTTTCGACGGGCGCTTTGACGGGGGCGGAAGCTCCCGTGCGCGAGGTGCGCTCAGTCGCGCCGCTTTCGGCGTTTGCGCGCCCGGTGCTGCCCTTTTTCATGCGCCCGGTATTTTGTTTGCTGTCGTTTGTGTTCATTGTCCGGCAAAAACCTCCCTGTGAGGAATGAAAGCTCTTTGCGCCTTTGCCGCGCAAGAGGTAGTAAGCATATTTAATCCAATTATACTAAAATCATATTATAGCACACATTGTCAACAAGCGGTAGAGCAAATGTAAACTTTTATTGCCGCTTTTTCGAGTAATGGAAAGCATGGTGGCAATGTGTATATTTTTCCAAAACGGAGAGATAATTATACCTGTAGATTTTTACGCGGGGAAGCGAGCGCCGAGGTTAAAAGCGGGCTTGCGCGCGGCTTCTCGGAAAGGCGGAAGAAAATGAACTTCAGGCTCAGAGCGGGAGTGCTCGCCGTTTTAGGCGCGGCGGCGGTGTATGCGTCACTCGGCGCGGTGAAAAGTCTGCGCCCGACGGCGCGCGATGTGCTACCTGCGGAGATATACGCGCGCTATGCCCTGCGCGAAGAAAATGCGCAGTTTTTCCTCAAAAGCTGTGACGGCTTTGTCGCGGTTTATAAGGGGGCAAAGGGGCGCACGCCCGAGTCCGTTACGGCGATAGAAATCGCCACGCTCCGCTCGGCGGATCGCGCCATGCTCAATAAGGGCATACCTGTTTCAACCCGGCAGGAGCTTTTGGAGCTGCTGGAGGATTTAAGCTGACGGGTGCAGGGGTTTAACTCCCGTCAGCTTAGCCTCGTAGAAGCGCAAATTACTATTGATTTATCTCCGGTAATGGGGTAGAATATAACCACAACAAACCGGAGGTAAAAACATGAGCGAGGAATTTGGAAGCGATTTTGTCACTATAGTGGACGATGACGGTCAGGAATTTGAGCTTGAATTGCTTGACACGATGGATTATAACGGCAAGACCTATACTGCCTTTCTCCCGGCCGACATGGCGGAGGATGACCCCGATTACGGTATGATTATCCTGCGCTCCGAGCTTGACGAGAGCGGCGAAGAGCTGTATGAATCGATTGACGATGAGGACGAGCTGAACGATGTTTATGAGCATTTTATGGTTCTCCTCTTTGACGATGAGGACGAGGAATAAGTTCCCCTTTTGCGGCATATAGCTTTTTAAGAGAAAAAAATCTCCTGCTGTGTGCGTGTAGCTCATTTTGAGCTTTACGATCCATTAAACCCACATCTCTTATAAGGGATGCCGATTTGAATCTGCGGATTGCAGGCCTCCCGGCTCACGCCGGACGTTGGAAGCAGCGAAACAGAACTTAGGCGACCCACCTGCCCGTTCGTGCAGGTTATAATCGGGTCGGCACGGCATTTGCGGGAGTGCTCCCCGCCGAGCAATCGGCAGGGAGCGTTTTTTGTAATCCTTTACTTGTGTTTCACGCGGGAATGCTGTATAATTCTTTAAAAATATCTGTCAATTCGGAGAGACTTCATATGCTTTTTGCAAGTATGGAATTTCTGTTCCTCTTTTTCCCCGTGACGCTCGGCGTGTGCTACGTCCTGCCGAAGGGCGCGCGTAATTATTGGCTCTTGCTTGCCAGCCTTTTTTTCTATGCATGGGGCGAGCCGCGCTTTGTTTTGGTGATGATAGCGTCCATCGTTTTCAATTTCTTTGTCGCTTTGGGGATTGAACGCAGCAAGAAAAATGCCGGCACGGGTAAGGCGCTTTTGGTCATCGGCGTTGCGGCGAATCTTGCGCTGCTGTTTGTTTTTAAATATCTCAATTTCACTATAGAAACGCTTCACGCTGTTGCCCCGTCCACGGGCGCGTTTATACATAAAACCTATATCACGCTCCCTATCGGCATTTCGTTTTTCACTTTCCAAACGATGAGCTATATTATTGATGTTTATCGCGGAATACCGGCGCAGCATAATATTGCCTACCTCGGCTTATACATTTCTTTCTTCCCTCAGCTTATTGCGGGGCCTATAGTCCGCTATACCACGGTTATGGATGAAATAATGTCCCGCTGTGCAACACGTGAGGATTTCATCTTCGGCGGCCTGCGCTTTCTTGCCGGGCTTGCCAAGAAAATGCTGCTTGCCAATGTCCTTGCGGAGCTTGTGCATATCGCGTTTTCCGCTGAGAATCCGGCCGTAACAATGGCGTGGCTCGGCGCGGTGGCGTATACCTTGCAGATTTTCTTCGATTTCAGCGGTTATTCCGATATGGCGATAGGCATGGGGCGTATGTTCGGCTTTCACTTTCTTGAAAACTTTGACTATCCCTATCTCTCGCGCACGGTGTCCGAGTTTTGGCGGCGCTGGCACATTTCTCTCGGCACTTGGTTTAGGGACTATGTGTATTTCCCGCTCGGCGGCTCGCGCGTGAAAAGCCATGGGCGCTTGCTTTTCAATTTGTCTGTTGTGTGGCTGCTCACGGGCATATGGCACGGCGCGAATTGGACGTTTATCCTTTGGGGCGTGTTGCACGGTGTGCTAATTATCTTTGAAAAGCTCACAAAGCTCCCGGAGCGGCTTGATAAAAACGCCTTTGCCGGGGGCGTGTACAGAGTGTTTACGCTCCTTGCGGTGGTTGTCGGTTGGGTCATTTTCCGCGCGGACACGCTCGGCAACGCCATGAATTATATTGCGGCCATGTTCGACCTTAGGGGCGGCGCGTTTTTTGATGCTACGGCGGAGTTTTATCTGAAAGAATACGGCTTCACGCTTGCAGCAGCGCTTGCTTGCTCCACACCTGTGTTTAAGCACCTTGCCGAGCGCGTTTCTTCCAAGGGCGAGCGGGCGGCAGTCGCGGTCACGGCGAGTGAGTATGCTGTTTTGGGGCTTCTCTTTATCATGTGCGTCTCGTTTCTTGTGATAGGCGCGTATAACCCCTTTATTTACTTCAATTTCTGACAGGTGAGAGCGATGAATACAACACATAAACCCCAAATTACCAAAATCGCCCTGCGTGTCATTGCGCTGCTTGCTGCGTTTGTGCTGCTTTTGTTCACTTTGGCTGAAATTCGCCTTGCATATGAGCCGACAAAGCGGCTTATCTCCGGCGAGCTGAGCTTCGCGGAGTATACAGATGCTCTTCAACAGAAAATGACTTCCGACGCGGCGGGAAAGTATGCCTTTGTCAATCTCAACGGGCTTTATTGCCGCCTCACCGGGCGCAATATCTGCAACCAGATTATGCGCCTAGATAACGGTATGCTCACAAATCTTGCACCGGAGCGTCTTGATATGCTCCCGGCGGCAGAGGGGCTGGCGGAGCTTGACCGCTTTTGCGAGGAAGAGGGGGCGGATTTCCTTTTTGCTCTCGTTCCCGCAAAGCTGGATAAGAATTCTGAAATCCTTATCCCCGGCGAGGTTGACTACAGCAACGAGAACGGGGACAGCCTTGTTTCTGCTCTTGCCGAACGCGGCGTTGATACGCTTGATTTGCGTGAATATCTTGCTCAGACACCCGAAGATATCGAAAAGTATTTCTTCCGCACGGATCACCACTGGAATTTCAACGGCGCTTTTGCTGGGTATCAAATACTCACTCAAGAGCTTGCCGCGCGCTATCCCGATGCCGGTATAGACCTTTCTCTTGCGGATTTGGATAATTGGCAGACGCATACTCTTGATGATTGGATGCTCGGCAGTCAAGGCAAGCGCACGGGCGTGTATTTCGGCGGCACGGAAGATGTGACATATTATACACCGCTCTTTGATACGCACATTTCCTGCGATATTCCGGTGTATTCCGGCGGCTCTGCTTATTATGAGGGGAGCTTTGAAGAGGCAAATATTCGCTCCGACTATATCACCGGCGAACCAAATCTCTTTGAAAACAGCCCCTATGAAATGTATATCGGCGGTGAATACTATCTCGTCCGCCACCGCAGCGAAACTGCGCCCTCGGATTTGAAGCTCTTGATTATCAAGGATTCTTTTGCCCTGCCGGTGCAAGCCTATATGTCTACGCAGTTTAAGTATGTTGATGTTATCGACCCCCGCTGTGAGGGCGAAAGCGTGGCGGAGTATATTGCCCAAACCCACCCCGATGCCGTCCTCGTCCTGCTCTCATCCCAAGCTGCCGGAGCGTATACAGAGTA
>CAZGFK010000032.1:0-17959 GCA_964524815.1 uncultured Oscillospiraceae bacterium | reverse complement strand
AGTTGCCCTTTTCGTATTCAGATTCTATAAACTCGCGCAGTTGCTTGGTTTGGGCGATTTTGCCCTCGCCGTCGTCATACGCTTCAAGGTGGAGATTGACGAGCACGAGCTGCTTTGAAGAATCCTGTATAGGAAGATATGATACCAAAAGACAGCGCTTGAGGTTTGCCGCACTCACCGGCCACTTAAACGGGCACGGCAGAGAAATGCGCTCGGCCTGGGATACAGTTAAATCCGTGGTGGTGAAAAGCCCACTGTTGACCTGCCCTATCGGCGGCACGGGAATAGGCACGAACACGCAAGAATAATTCAGCGCGTGCGCGCTCTCTCCCAAAGCGAGGGAGGCAGTTTGGTCAATGTGATAAGTGCGGGCAGAGTCAGTGTCAACCTCTTGCAGCATGACGAGATCCGGAGCTTCGCTGTCCAAATACTCTTTCACGCCGAGCATATATTTCAGCACCGTTTCCTCATCCGCGCTTTTAACATTCTGCCCGCCGTCCATAAAAAAGTCCGACCCTTCGCCGAGACCGCAGTAGCCGATGTTCCAGCTCAAAACGCTGATGGACTGACCCGCTTGAAGATACGCCGTGTCGCCGGTGTGCGCTATCTCAAGCTCCTCAACGGCAAGGGGGTCATACTCGTTACAGACAATGTACACAAACGCCAAAAGCACCACGGCCAAAACCGCTATGAGCGCATTGCGCAGGATTTTAAGAGTTTTCTTCATTTCTATCGCTCCGTAAATAATATTATTTATATTTTATCACTGATTCTCGCTCTTGCCAAGGGTGCAAAGCTGAGCTATAATACTAAATATAAATCACCTTGTAATATTCATAACACATTTAATCGGAGGATGAAAATGAGCTACGATATAATAAAACAGCAGGACAGAGAGGTTTACGATTCCATGATGCGTGAGCTTGGCCGCCAGCGCGACCATATTGAGCTTATCGCGTCCGAAAACTTCGTCAGCCGCGCCGTGCTGGAAGCTATGGGAAGCCACCTGACGAACAAATACGCCGAGGGCTACCCCAACGCGAGATACTACGGCGGCTGCCAGTACGTTGACGAGATAGAAGAGCTTGCCCGTGAAAGGGCAAAGCGCCTTTTCGCCGCCGAGCACGCCAATGTTCAGCCCCACTCCGGCTCACAGGCGAATGTTGCGGTGTACTTGGCTCTTTTGAAGCCGGGTGACACTATTTTGGGCATGGATCTCAGCCACGGCGGGCATCTGACGCACGGCTCGAAGGCCTCGATTTCCGGCAAATACTTCAACGCCGAGTTTTACGGCGTGAGCAAGGAAACCGAGCTTATAGATTACGAAGCGTGTGCCCAAAAGGCGCAGCAGGTAAAGCCCAAGCTCATAATCGCGGGGGCGAGCGCATATTCCCGCGTTATCGACTTTGCTAAGATGCGCGAGATTGCCGACAGCGTGGGCGCGTACCTCATGGTGGATATGGCGCACATCGCCGGTCTTGTCGCCGCAGGGGAGCATCCCAGCCCCGTGCCGTATGCGGACGTTGTCACCACCACCACGCACAAGACCCTGCGCGGTCCGCGCGGCGCGCTGATACTGTGCAAGGAAGAGCTTGCCAAGAAGATAGACAGCGCCGTATTCCCCGGCACTCAGGGCGGCCCGCTTATGCACATCATTGCCGGCAAGGCGATATGCTTCGGCGAAGCGCTCAAGCCCGAGTTTAAGGAATACCAGCACCAGGTGATTCTCAACGCCGCAGCCTTGGCCGATGAATTTGCCGCTAACGGGCTGCGCCTTGTCTCCGGCGGCACGGACAACCACCTTATCAATGTGGATGTTTCCGTCATGGGCAAAACGGGCGCGGAGATGCAGGAGCTTTTGGACAAGGCCAACATCACCGCCAACAAAAACGCCATTCCCTTTGACCCCCTGCCTGTGCGCCAAACCTCGGGTATGCGCTTCGGCTCGCCCGCTGTTACGACGCGCGGCATGAAGCAGGGAGAGATGCGCGAAATCGGCGATATGATAGTCCGCCTTATGCGCGAGGGCGAGGGAGCCGTGGAGAGTGTGAAGCAGGAGACCATTGCCCTTTGCGAGCGTTTTCCGCTTTACCCCGAAATGTGATTGACCTTTTTCATGCGCGGGGATATAATAGCCCTACATTTTCTCACACTATAACACAAACTAAAGGAGATTATTATGGCGCCGAAGCTGTATATAGTCATTCCCTGCTACAATGAGCAGGAGGTTTTGCCGATAACCGCGCCGATGTTTCTCGACAAGATTAAAACCCTTGCCGCGGCCGGTAAAATAAGCGAGGACAGCCGCGTCCTGTTCGTCAATGACGGCAGCCGCGACGATACTTGGAGCATCATCAAAAAGCTTGCCGCCGAGGATGAGCATTACATCGGCATTTGCCAAAGCCGCAATCGCGGTCACCAAAACGCCGTTCTCGCCGGGCTTATGGAAGCCAAGGATGTGTGCGACATCACCATATCCATCGATTGCGACGGGCAGGACGATATAAACGCGATGGATGAAATGGTGGAAGCGTACAATGACGGGTGCGATGTGGTGTACGGTGTGCGCTCCAGCCGCGAAACGGATACGTTCTTCAAGCGCTTCACGGCGCAGGGCTTTTATAAGTTCCTTGCGATGATGGGCGCAGAGGTTGTGTATAACCATGCCGACTATCGCCTTATAAGCGCGCGCGTGTTGCAGGAGTTTGCAAGCTTCAAGGAAGTCAACCTCTTCCTGCGCGGTCTCGTGCCGCTCGTGGGCTTTAAGAGCACCAGCGTGACCTATTCCCGTGCCGAGCGTATAGCGGGCGAGAGCCATTATCCCCTCAAAAAGATGATCGCCCTCGCGGTGGACGGGATTACAAGCCTTTCCGTAAAGCCCTTGCAGATGATAATGGGCTTTGGCCTTTTCGTGGCGTTTGTAAGCTTTGTCGGGTGCATTTGGGCGCTTATAACGGCGCTTTGCGGTCATTCCGTGTCCGGCTGGGCGAGCATGACGTGCATAATCTGCTTTGTAAGCGGTGTGCAGCTTATATGCCTTGGCATAATCGGCGAGTATATAGGCAAAATCTATCTTGAAACCAAGCACCGCCCGCGCTATATCATCAGCGAGCGCACATGGAATAAAGAGTAAAACACCGCATAATAATTCATGCAAAATGCGCCGTTTTCGGGTGAAACGGCGCATTTTAACGTATAGGATTGACAAAGAATTAATATTATTTGACACGGTAGGCACAGTGATGTAAAATAAAAATCACAGTGAGCAAAAACTATATAAACAGAGGTGTGCAGATGTACAAAGTAGTAACCAAGCGTTTTTTGAATGACGCGAAAACGATCTGCCTGTTCGAGATTGAGGCTCCCCTGATAGCCAAGCACGCACAGGCCGGTCAGTTCGTAATATTCCGCCTTGACGAACAGGGCGAGCGCGTTCCCGTGTCCGTTGCGGGCTGGGATCGCGAAAAGGGAACGGTCACCGTTATGGTGCAGGCCGCAGGGCGCACCACCAGAATGCTTCACACCGTGGAGCAGGGCGATGTCATATCCGACATTGTCGGCCCTCTCGGCAAGGCCACGGAGATGGACGGGCTTAAAAAGGTTTGCGTTGTCGGCGGCGGTGTCGGCTGCGCGATTGCCTACCCCATTGCAAAGGAAATGCACAAGCTCGGCATTGATGTGACGTTTATCGCGGGCTTCAGAAGCAAGGATATCGTTATCCTGCCCGATGAGCTGAAAGCGGCATCCGATAAGCTCATCATTTGCACCGATGACGGCTCTTACGGCGAGCATGGCTTTACCACCAAGTACCTCCAGCAGGAGATAGATGCGAACATCGCCGAAGGCAAGGCGCAGTTTGACCGCGTTATCGCTATCGGCCCTGATATCATGATGAAGTTTCTCGCCGATGTTACCCGCCCCTACGGCATTAAGACGATAATCTCCCTTGACCCGATCATGGTTGACGGCACGGGTATGTGCGGCGGCTGCCGCGTTATCGTCGGTGGCGAGACTAAGTTTGCCTGTGTTGACGGCCCCGACTTTGACGCGCACGAGGTTGATTTCGATTCTCTTCTCAAGCGCGCGGCCTTTTATAAGGATGAGCAGGACGCGGCGGCGCAGCATATCTGCCGCATGACAGGAGGTAAACGCAATGGCTAATATGAGCTTGACTAAAAACCCCATGCCGGAGCAGGACGCTGTTGTCCGCGCCGGGAACTTTGACGAGGTTGCCCTCGGCTACACCGCCGAAATGGCCATTGACGAGGCCAAACGCTGCCTCAACTGCCGCGAACCGCGTTGCCGCACCGGCTGCCCCGTCTCCGTGCGCATTCCGGAGTTTATCGCCAAGGTCGCCGAGGGCGATTTTGACGCGGCGTATGAGATTATCACCTCTACTAACTCTCTTCCCGCTGTCTGCGGCCGTGTCTGCCCGCAGGAGAAGCAGTGCGAATCTAAGTGCGTGCGCGGCATCAAGGGTGAGAGTGTCGGTATAGGCCGCCTTGAGCGCTTCGTGGCCGACTACCATATGAATAAAGAAGTCAAGGACGAGGTCAAAGTCCCCGAATCCAACGGACACCGCGTTGCCGTTGTCGGCTCCGGCCCTGCCGGGCTTACCTGCGCGGGCGATCTGCGCAAAAAAGGCTATGATGTCACCGTTTTTGAAGCGTTCCACAAGTCCGGCGGCGTTTTGGTTTACGGCATTCCGCAGTTCCGTCTCCCCAAGGAGATAGTTGCCGCCGAAATCGAAAACCTCAAGGCCATGGGCGTGAAGATAGTCAACAACGCCATCGTCGGCAAGAGCGAAACCGTGGACGAGCTTTTTGAGGATGGCTTTGAGGCCGTGTTCATCGGCTCGGGCGCAGGCCTGCCGCAGTTTTTGCATATCCCCGGCGAAAACTACCTCGGCGTATATTCCGCCAACGAGCTTTTGACCCGTGTAAACCTCATGAAAGCCTACCGCGAGGATTACGATACGCCCATTAAGCACTTCCATAATGTCTGCGTTGTCGGCGCGGGCAACGTGGCAATGGATGCGGCGCGTGTCGCCAAGCGCTTGGGCGCGGAGCACGTGTATATCGCCTACCGCCGCGGCAAGGACGAGCTTCCCGCGCGTAAGGAAGAGGTTGAGCACGCCGAGGCCGAGGGCATCGAGTTTAGGCTTCTCAATAACCCCGTGGCTATCCACGCAGGCGAGGACGGGCACGTTACCGGCATTGAGCTTCAAAAGCAGGAGCTGGGCGAGCCGGATGAAAAAGGCCGCCGCAAGCCCGTTCCCGTGGAAGGCTCTAACTGGATTCTTGATGTTGACGCGGTTATCATCGCTATCGGCACAAGCCCCAACCCGCTTATCCGCAACACCACCGAGGGCTTGACCTTCACCCGCAAGGGCGGCATTGAGGCCGACGAGGGCGGCAAGACCGCTCGCGAAGGCGTGTTTGCCGGCGGCGATGCCGTCACCGGCTCTGCCACCGTTATCCTCGCCATGGGCGCAGGCAAGGCGGGCGCAAAGAGCATTGACGAATATATAAAGAGCAAAAAGTAAGCATACATTAAAAAAGAGCTTGGCAGCAAGAACACTGCCAAGCTCTTTTCCTATTCGCTTTTATACATATTGCTTGCGCGGAATTTTGTCGTAGTGCTTTAAGAGTATGGGTTCGACAAAGGTCGAAAGAAACTTCATGTCGAGATTAAAAAAGTAGATTATAAACGTCACGGCGAAAAAGCCGCCGATACAGCCGAGGATTATCCCCGGTATTTTTAATTTTTTCATGTTGGTTCAGCCTCCCTTATTTACCATGCGTGTTCATCGGGTAAAAATTCGATTGACGGGTCAAGCGGCTCTTCGCGCATGATGGTGCGCATATACGTGTTGAACTGGTCACGTATTGCTTGACGGGAGAACACACGCGGGTCGCACAAATCGTGGCAGACCCATACGAGGTGAATCCCGCGCTCACGCGCCTGCTCTTCAAAGTGGCCGTGCAGACCGGAGAACGCCTTGCAGGACATATGCTCCCACATCATCACCATGTCCGCGTTCATCTTCTCGCAGATTTCCCAAAGCTCGTCAAGCAGCACTTTATACCCGCCGTGGGTGCGGTTTCGCATTATCATGTTCTCGGTGAGATAGGCCATATCGTAATACGCTTGTTCGCGGTTTTCGGGGGTGTCCACCTCGGCAATCTCCTTGTCGATAACCATGGAGAGCATATCCGTCAACGGCACAACGCCCCAGCAGTGAATCATCCAGTTGAGCATATCTATCACGTACTGCGGCTGCACGCCCCACACCACGCAGCGGTGGCGGTATTCGGGAGCCATCATGGTTTTGCGCTCGTAGCCTTGGTGAACAAGGCGCATTATCTTCCTGTCGATCGGCGGGAAGAGCGGGCTGCGCCCGCAGTTGCCCATGTAGTTTGTGTCGTTATAAAGCGAGAACACAGCGCCCACAAACTGCGGGTAAGGCGTGCTGTTTATCTCCAGCCATTCGCAGCGGTTGCGCGTGGTTTCGTTTACGCGCTTTGCGCATTCAAAGTAAGCCGTCCAATCCCACTTTTCGCCCGTCTGCTCCTCAATAAAGGCAATGGCGCTTTTAATGTCGTTCGCGGCGTATTCCTGCACGTCCTCTTCCCTGTGGCGCATGGGCGCAACAAGCTGGAACGTGGGTATGCCGTACTCGCGCTCCAGGCGCTTTGCGATAATGCCGTTACCCATAAGCGAGCCGTCACAGGTGGTGTTCACCTGCACCGCGCATTTACCCAGCACGGGGAAGTCATCCTCAATGGATATGCCCGCTTCAACCTCCGGCATGGGGCAAACATCCCCCGGAATGCCGAATTGCTGGGCAATGTCTATGTAGTGCGTGGCGGAGTATTGGTTTAAAAGGTTTGCCGAGAACATCGTGGGCACTTCGCGCAGTATGTCATTGAGCATGGGGAAGCCCATCATGAAAGCGGTCATTGCGTTCTCGTCCGTCAGCACGCATCTTTCCGAGTAGGCTACATCGTTGCCGGTGTGTCTGTCGCCGCGTATGGAGTTTTGGATGCAGGTGGCTATGTCCTTTACGACAAAGTCCATTGCCGTGTGAGTGATTCTCAGCGGCTCATCGCGAAGCCCCATCGTGAATTTATCCATCATATGCGGCACGGCCAAGTAGTTTGCAAACCAGCGATAGCGGAACATCGCTTTTATGTTGCGCGGCTTTATTATAACCCCAGCGAGTATCGACATGAGGTAGAGCCAGCGGGTGTAATCATAAAAGGTGTCTTTCACGCCGCGCCATTCGCGCCTTGCGCGTACCTTGCCGCCGTTAAAGAGCACGCCCAGCGATTTTTCGCCTTTGCGCGGGGTGGGATTTGTCACAAGCGCCATTATTTCGCACCTCCCTGAAGCTTCTTTATTTCAATGCTTTCCACAAAGGCCTGTACGCGCGTGCGCATTTGTCCGATGGAAGAGGCGATGTTGTACGGCCTATCCACGCTCATCACGGGGAAGCCGTAGTCATCGCGCAGCATGGTAGACCCCATAAGGCGCTCGTAAGCCCACGGGTCGCAGAATTTCACCTGCTGATATATAATCCCGTCCGCCTTGTACTCGTGCGCAAGCTCGTTTACGTAGGCTTTGCGGCCGTACACCTTTTCCATGTTCATTTGCCGCGGGCATTGGCCGCGATAGACATACTGACGGCATACCTGCGTGAGTGCGTCCTCGTTGTCGTTTAGCTCTATTATGTCTCTTCCCGGGAGAGAGCCGAAGCAGAAGCGGTCGGCGCAGACATAAGCGCCCGTGTCCTCTATGAGCTTTATAAGGCCGCTGTCGTCCACCTCGGAGCCGACAAGCGCGATTCTCGCGCGGTACGGCTTGCTTTCGGGCTTGCGCTTTTTGACCTCTTTGAGTGTTGCTTCAAGCTTATCTATCAGCAGATACTTCGGCGCAACGTAGGTTGCCAGCGTCAAAACGTGGAACTCATATCCCGTGATACGCGGCTTTTCCTCCTTGCGAAAGTCCCCCAGCGCGCGGATAAGGCGGCATACGCGGTTGTGCTCTTCCACGGCCTTTCTTATCGCCGCGTCGGAAATGTCAATGCCGTATTTTTCGTGCAGGGGAGTGAGAATGTGGTTTTTGCATTGCAGCACCAGGAGCGCAACGCCGTTTTCGTCCGCCTTGAGCGGGATTTCCATGTACTCGTGGAAAAACGAAGTGTTGCCCTTTCCCATGGTTTTCAAAAGCTCCATGTTCTCCACACAGCGGTTGATCATCGTGCAGCCGTCCGGCGCTATCACACAGTCGGCAAAGCTGAAGCCTCCTTCTATCGCGCGCTCCAAAAGAGCGCGGCTTGTTTCGCAGAGGAGACTTGTCATGTAATATGTCGCGATGTCCATTGACCCGGTGTTTGGTGCGGAAAGGCGGACGGAAAACGTTCCGTCAAGGTTCATCAAGGGCTCGGGCGTGTTTTCGCAAACAAACGCTACGCACTTTTTCCCCTCGTCCTTCGCTTGTCGAATCAGCTCATTGCTCGACTCGCGCACAAGGTTTTCAAAGTAGCCCAAGTGCTTTAGGTCTCTCATTACATTCCTCCGTTCCTATTAGTTATATTCCAAAATATGCTGATATTAAATTATCATTTATGCGGGTATAAGTCAACGATAATTGAATTTTTTGTGAATATGAACATAAAAACGGCCTACGGAATTGTGCACATTGTCAAGACAAATTGTTGCCCCATGAAATTCTTTTCGGCAATTTGTGTTTGCGCTCTTTATTTTTTTTCGCGTATAGGATATAATGACTTTATGCCGCACAGCGGCGTATACATGATATGATAAGGAGAAGCAACGCTATGAAGCAGTACTTTGAAATAGTTGATGTTATGGCGCGTGAGATTTTGGACTCGCGCGGCAATCCCACGGTAGAGGTTGAGGTAACGCTCGATGACGGTACGGTGGGGCGCGCGGCAGTGCCGTCGGGCGCGTCCACGGGTATGTACGAGGCTTGCGAAAAGCGCGACGGGGACAATGCGCGCTACGGCGGCAAGGGCGTTTTAACGGCGGTGGAGAATGTCAACGGAGAAATCGCCGAGGCTATGGTGGGACTGAATGCTCTTGACCAAGTCTCTCTCGACAAAATGCTTATTGAGATAGACGGCACGCCCAACAAAACCCGCCTCGGCGCAAATGCGCTGCTCGGCGCGTCTCTTGCCTGCGCCAAGGCTGCGGCCGAGGCAACCGGCATGAGCCTTTATAACTATATCGGCGGCGTGAACGCGAAAACGCTGCCTGTGCCGATGATGAACGTTCTAAACGGCGGCGCTCACGCGAAAAGCTCCAACGTGGATATTCAGGAGTTTATGATAATGCCCGTCAGCGCGCCGAGCTTCACCGAGGCGCTGAGAATGTGCGCGGAAGTGTTCCATGCGCTCAAAAAGGTCGTTCCTGCGTCCGGCGTGGGCGATGAGGGCGGCTACGCACCCAGCCTTGACAGCGATGAGGATGCGCTCAAGGCGCTTGTCGCGGCTATGGAGCTTGCCGGTTACACCCCCGGCGAGGACTTCAAGATTGCCATTGACGGCGCTGTGTCCGATTGGTATAACGAAGAGGATAAGTGCTATCATCTGCCCAAGCGCGGCACGGTTATGACGAGCGAGCAAATGGTGGATATGTGGGAAAGCTTTGTGGATAAGTACCCCATAATCTCCATTGAGGACGGCATGGGCGAGAACGACTGGGACGGCTGGTGCCTCATGACGCGCCGCCTCGGCAGCCGCATTCAGATAGTCGGCGACGATTTGTTTGTTACCAATACCGAGCGCATTAAAAAGGGCATTGAGCTTAACGCGGCAAACTCCGTGCTCATCAAGCTCAATCAGATAGGCACGCTTACCGAGACCCTCGATGCTATCCAAATGGCGCACCGTGCCGGATGGACGGCGGTTGTGTCCCACCGCTCGGGAGAGACCGAGGACACCACCATTGCCGATATCTCCGTGGCCGTCAACGCCGGACAGATTAAAACCGGCGCACCCTCTCGCACCGACCGCGTGGCAAAGTACAATCAGCTCCTGCGCATAGAAGATGAGCTTTTCGATGCCGCCCAATACCCCGGTATTGATGCTTTCTTCTCGATAAAGTGATATAGGTTAAGTATATAACCCACAAAGCTCCGTACTTTTTTGGTGCGGAGCTTAATTTATATGTATATTATTCTCCAATGCAGGCAAGAATAGGAATGCAAGCAAAAGATTTACTGCATATGGAGGTCAAAAACATGAACAGCAACAGCTCCGGCAGAAAGCTGGAGAGATTCTTTACGGGTAAGGGCTTTTACATAGTCCTTTTCCTGTGCGCCGCAGTTATAGGCGTGTCCGCATGGATGATGGCGGCAGGAAACGAGACTATGGCAAAAGATAATTCCGACAGCGATGCAACACTTTATTCCAATAAGCGCGTGGAAACCGTCATTATACCCCCGGCGGACGAGAGCGGCGCGGGTGCGTCCGACACTGTTCCGGCAATGGCGGATTCGGCGGATGCAAACGCCGAGAACGGGGAAGAGACCTTGGCCGAGGCTTTCGCCGACGACAGCGCCCCCGAAGCATGGCTTTGGCCCGTGAGCGGGAGCGTGGAGCGCGGCCACAGCAATGATAGGCTTTACTACGATGTCACGCTCCGCGATTGGCGCACCCACTCCGGCATAGACATTGACGCGCCCCAAGGCAGCACCGTCACCGCCACGCGCTCCGGCACGGTGGAAAGCGTCATGACCGATGACCTATACGGCACGGTCGTTACCATAGACCACGGGGACGGCACCAAGGCCGTGTACGCAAACCTCGCGCCCGAACCGCCCGTTGCCGTAAGTGACAGCGTAGAGGCAGGGTATATCATCGGCGCGGTCGGCACAAGCGCGCTGGCCGAGATAGGGCAGGAGAGCCATTTGCATTTTGCCGTCACGGCAAACGGGCAGAGCGTTGACCCGCTGGCCTATTTGCAGATAGGATAAAGCGAATCAAAATCGAGAGCTGAACCCGGCTCTCGATTTTTGCGTTTTGCGGAATCGTCATTTTGCCACTTCTAAAACGCGATGAAATGTGGTATAACTAATCGACATTACCAAGCAAGGAGAAAACCCGCATTGAACAGCATTAACGAAATACTTGCCCGCGAGCTTAACCGCGAGCAAACGCATATCGACAACGTAATAAAGCTTTTGGACGAGGGCAACACCATCCCCTTTATCGCCCGCTACCGCAAGGAGATGCACGGCGCAATGGACGATACCGCCCTGCGCACGCTTGCCGAGCGCCTTGAGTATCTCCGCTCGCTTGCCGAGCGGCGCGAAACCGTCAAAAACACCATAAACGAGCAGGGCAAGCTCACCGAAGAGCTTGCCGAGGCCATAGACGCGGCGGAAACGCTCGCCGCCTTAGAGGATATTTACCGCCCCTATAAGCCCAAACGCCGCACGCGCGCAACCGTGGCGCGCGAAAAGGGGCTGGGCGCGCTGGCCGATGAAATATATGCCCAAGCTCCGGGCGCAAAAGCGCCGGAAGAGCTGGCCGCAGCGTACATAGACCCCGAAAAGGGCGTTGAAACCGTGGAAGCTGCGCTCGCCGGTGCGTCCGACATAATTGCCGAAGCTATCTCCGACAATGCCGAGATAAGAAGCAAGCTTCGCGTTTTCATAGACGCGAGCGCCTGCCTTGTCTCCAAGGCGGCCACGGAAGAGGACAGTGTTTACCGCCTTTATTATGATTTCAAACAGCCTGTTGCCAAGCTTCAGGGGCATCAGATTCTTGCGATAAACCGCGGGGAAAAGGAAGGTATGCTCAAAGCGTCCTTGGAGCTTGACCGCGACCTTGCTCTACAGCGTGTGCGCCGCGCGGTAATCGTGCCGGGCAGCGCTGCAATGGCCTTTGTACGCGCGGCGGCGGATGACGCTTTCGATAGGCTCATTTGGCCGTCAATGGAGCGGGAAAAGCGCGCCGCGCTCACGGATATGGCGTGTGAGGGCGCAATAAAGATGTTCGCCGTCAACCTAAAGCCGCTTTTGATGCAGCCGCCCGTAAAGGGCAAGGTGACAATGGGGCTTGACCCCGGCTACCGTAACGGCTGCAAAGTCGCCGTCATAGACGGGATGGGCAAGGTGCTCGACACGGCTGTGGTTTACCCCACCTTCGGCGAAAATAAAAAGCGCGAGGCCATTACAAAGCTGTCCGCGCTCATAAAAAAGCACGGCGTTGAGCATATCGCCATCGGCAACGGCACGGCCTCGCGCGAGACTGAGCAGATGACCGTTGAAATGCTTCACGAGCTTGGCACGGGGCAATCCTACGCCATTGTCAACGAGGCGGGCGCTTCGGTTTATTCCGCGTCCCCGCTCGCGGCGGAGGAGTTCCCGGAATATGATGTCAATCTCCGCTCGGCGGTGTCTATAGCCCGCCGCCTGCAAGACCCGCTGGCCGAGCTTGTCAAGATTGACCCGCGCGCGATAGGCGTTGGGCAGTATCAGCACGATATGCCGCAAAATAAGCTGGCCGAAACGCTTGACGGCGTTGTTGAGGACTGCGTCAATGCCGTGGGCGTGGATATAAATACCGCGTCCCCCTCGCTTTTGCAGCGCGTTTCCGGCCTGACAAAGACTACCGCGAAAAACATCGTCCTCTATCGCGAGGAAAACGGTGCGTTTACCGACAGAAAGCAGATTTCCAAAGTGCCGAAGCTCGGCCCCAAGGCGTTTGAGCAGTGCGCGGGCTTCTTGCGCGTACCGGAGAGTAAGCAGGTGCTGGATAACACTGCCGTTCACCCGGAAAGCTACGCCGCCGCGAAGAAGCTTCTTTCCCTATGCTCGTATACGCTTGATGATGTTGCGGCGGGGAATATCGGGGAGCTTGCCGCGCGCGTAAAAGCGCTGGGCGCGGCAAAGCTTGCCGAAGAGTGCGCCGTGGGCGAGCCTACGCTCAATGACATTGTCTCGGAGCTGTTAAAGCCCGGCCGTGACCCGCGCGATGAGCTGCCCCCGGTGCTCTTGCGCAAGGATGTGCTGGAGATAAAGGATCTCAAGCCCGGCATGGAGCTTATGGGCACGGTGAGAAATGTTATCGACTTTGGCGTGTTCGTGGATATCGGCGTGCATCAGGACGGCCTTGTTCACATCTCTCAGGTCAGCGATAAGTTCATCCGCCACCCCGGCGAGGTCGTGGCCGTGGGCGATGTGGTGAAGGTTGTTGTCCTCGATGTTGACGAGAAGAAGCACCGCATTTCCCTCTCCATGAAACAGGCCAAGTAATATAAATCTATACGGAACAGAATCTTCCTGTAAGCGTCTAGGCTTGCAGGAAGATTCTTTTTATACTATCTCAAAAAGGAGTGTCTCGCCGTGAAATAGATTGTCGCCCTGTGCCTTGCCCTCGCCAAGCTTTTTCTCCTCTGCGCGTGCGGAAAGGGAGGGGAAAAAGTCGCCCGCGCTTGTCAAGGTTGTCGTCTGCGGTGGGCGCGTGCATCCAATCCCGTGCGAGCATATATGTTGCCGAGCAGTATGGGTAAAAACACATAAAAAACTCTGATGGAGCGCCGAAAAGGGCGCTCCATCAGCTTTAAAGCGTTATTCACCTTTATACTTGCGCTTTGTCGCAAGCCCGCCGCGTATATGCCGCTCGGCCTTGTTGATATCCAGCAGGGCGCGCACCCGGCGGAAAAGCGCGGGGTTGATTCGCGGCAGTCTTTCGGTCAAGTCCTTATGTACCGTGGACTTTGACACGCCGAAGCGCTTCGCGGCGGCGCGGACGGTGGTTTGATTATCTACGATGTACGCGGCAAGATCGCAAACCCGCTCTTCGATATTTGTACGCACATATACCACTCCCATATAACTCGTGGTTAAGCATATGAAAGTGTAAAGAGGTATATGTTAGCCCAAGTGTATCTCCTGTGTCCCCGACGGGAGCGGGATATCCTCATGCGAGGCGAGGAAAACGGGCTTTGTTTCGGCCGCTTCTAATATGCACTCCAACGCGGCGGCGCGGTTATCGCTGTCAAGGCCGGTGAACGGCTCATCCAGCGCAAGTGCGTCACTGTCCGCGAGTAGCGCGCGGGCAAGCGCCAAGCGCCGCTTCATCCCGCCGGAATACTCCCGCACGCGCTTATCCCCCACATCGCCAAGCCCCAGCCGGGAAAGGAGCGCGTGAGCTTCGCACCTGTCGTATTTTCGCCCAAGCGCAAAGCGCAAATTGCCCTCGGCGCTTTGCCCTTCTAATAGCCTATCTTCTTGGAACACCGCCGCCCAGCGAAGCTCCCCGGCGTTCGTTTGGCCGCTGTCGGGCGTGATGAGACCGAGGAGAATGCGCAAAAGCGTGGTTTTCCCGATGCCGGAGCGCCCCGCAAGGCGCACTATTCCGGAGCCGGCCGTGAACGAAACCCCGTCCAGCACGGTTTTTCCGTCGTAGGCTTTATAAAGCTTATCTGCCCGTATCTCCATCATTCACTCAGCCTTTCCGCAAGCTTATCCGTCAGCGCGATAAAAAGCTTTTCAAACGCGGCGGATATCAGCACTATCACGGCCGTCCATGCAAATAATTCAGCCGTTTCAAAGTATATTTTGGCCGTGTACAGCCGCTCGCCGATGCTGCCCGTGCTCATGCCGATCACTTCTGCCGCCGTTCCCGCTTTCCAGCACAGCCCCAACGCCGCGCTGACAGCTGAGCGAAAATGCGGCAGTACGTGCGGCAGGTATATCCCTCTCACGCGCGCCCAAAACGAAACGCGAAACACCTCCGCCATCTCCAAAAGCGCCTTATCGGTCGAGCGTATGCCCTCCAGCACATTAAGATATATCGGCGGGAACACCATAAGTGCCGAGATGAAAAGGGAAAGATTGCGGCTATTTAGCCACACGAGCGCGAGAATGATAAACGATGCCACCGGCACGGCCTTGATTATCGCAACGAGCGGGGAGAGCAGCTCCTCAACGCGCGTATACCGCGCCGAGAGCGCTGCGAATATCACACCCAGCGCGCACGAGAGCAAAAACCCGCCCAAAATGTGCGCACACGACAGCCCCACCGTGCGCCAAAAGGCCAATGTAACGCAAAGCTCCGAAAGCTTTGCGAGCGAGGCAACAGGAGAGGGGAGCAGCAGCGCCCCGTGCGGAAACGCCGCTTTCAGCGCCATGCTGCCCGCTTGCCATACTATTATCCAAAATACAACCGCCCAAGCCTTTATGCGCTGGTTCCCTTTCGGCATTTTCTCAACTCCTCTCGTTGCCGATTATGCTTTATTATTGCTTCTTATGCGCCGAAGTAGATGTTTTCACCCGGCATATTGCCGCCCACGGCGGCGGGGTTAGCGTCATAGAGAACTTGCAGATATCCGGAAAGCGCGTCCTTCATTTCGCTGCCCGTCAGGCACACGATGTTGCAGTAGGGCAGTGCCTTTTCCGCAACGGCGGCATCCACTATGCCGTAATCGCCGATGAGCGCGGCGGCCTCGGCGGTGTTGGTGTTTACAAAGTCCACGGAAGCGGCGTACTCTTCAAGAAAAGCCGCCACAGCCTCGCCCGCGTTCTCCGCAACCTCGCGGCGCGCAACGATAACGCCCGTGATGAGGGAAGAGCCGTTATCGAGTGCATCCCATTCCTTTGTCAAATCCAGCGCCATGCGCAAATCGCTTATCTTGCTCTGCGCCACGGTCACAAATGGCTGCGGCAGCAGCGCCACGGTAACAGCGCCGCTTGCCAGCGCGGCCACGCACTCGCTGTGCTCGCTTTTCCAGTCGAGAGTGACATCGCTGTCGGGGTCAAGGCCGTTTTGCTCTAAAAGGTATCTCAGCGCGTACTCGGGGGTAGAGCCCTTGCCGGACGCGGCGATGGTCTTGCCCTTGAGGTCGGCAACGGAGCTTACTTCGTCCCCGTTTTCAACAATGTAGAGTACGCCCAGCGTGTTCACGGCGAGAATCTGTACCGCGCCCTCGGTCTTGCCGTAGAGTACGGCGGCGAGGTTTGCCGGGACACAGGCCATATCAAGCTCGCCCTTTATGAGCGCGGGCGTGACCTCGTCGGCAGAACCGGCGAGAGTGAAGTTATAATCGTTTGCAGTGTCAAGCCCTGTGTCGCTCTCGTGCATGAGCTTTACAAGCCCCATTGCGGTAGGGCCTTTGAGCGCGGCAATGTTGAATGCCGTGCGCTCAGCTTCAACCTTTTCCGCTTCAACTGCTTCAACGGGGGCGGCGCTCTCGGTGTCGGCCGGGGTGCTTGCCTGCGTGCCGCACGCGGCAAGGGAAAGAATAAGTGCCGTCGCCAGGCACAGTACGATAAATTTCTTTGCGTTTTTCATGTGTTTTCGTCCTTTCTAATGCTGCTCTCGGGTGCATAAACGGTCTTGGCGGTCACGCCGTCAAGCCGCCCCAGCTTCCCGGAGAGTGCGGAGATAATGTCGGAGGGAGCGTCCAGCGCCACGCTTATGATGTTCACGCCTCTTTTGCGATAGGGTACGCCCATGCGCCCGATGATATATTCCCCATACTGATGCAAAAGCTCGTTGAGCGCCGTGACGGAGCTGTGTTCATTCACAATCACGGCCAATACCGCAACTCTTGTCTCCATACCCGTTTTACCTCCTGAAAATAATAATCATCCCTCCCGCCGTTCGGCAGTAGGGATGCGGAAAGCATGGCATTTCACTCGGCGCAATTACACTGCGCCGCATTTCCCTTCTCTTTCGGCTCGGAACGTATCCTCGCCGGCAGAACGGTTAGATGAGGTTTTGTGTTCGTCGCGCGGTCAGTACTCTTCCCGCTTGACAGGGTAATGATATCATGCTTTGTTCTCCCGGTCAAGTGCAAAAGGCTGTTTTTATCGGCGAACGGCGCGGATTTTTGGTGCTCTTCGCCGATTGCAAAGTAACGCCGAGCTATGGTAGAATGAATTGAGAAAATGACGAGAGGTATGAAATGGAACATAATGAAAAGCGTTTGAAGATTCTTATAGCGAATGATGACGGCATTGAGGCCGAGGGCTTGCGCCGCCTCGCGGCGATGGCGGCAAAGCTGGGCGATGTGTATGTGTGCGCCCCGGCGGGGCAGTGCAGCGCCATGTCCCAGCGGCTTACTATTTTTAATGAGCTTATCGTGCGCGAGCATACGGACTTTGAAAATGTCCGCGCGGCATACAGCGTCACGGGCACACCGGCTGACTGCGTAAAGGTTGCTTTGATGCACCTTTTGCCCGAAAAGCCGGATTACGTGTTCTCCGGCATCAATTTCGGCTACAATACCGGCTATGACATTGCCTATTCCGGTACTATCGGCGCGGCGCTTGAGGCCGTGATGAGCGGCATTCCCGCCATCGCCTTTTCCGCCCAGCATGACGGCACTTTTGACGTGGCAGAGGAGTATATGCTCCTCCTGGCAAAGGAGCTTATTGCGAAAGGTCAGGGCGTGGGCGAGGTTTGGAACATCAATTTCCCCGGCTGTGCGCTTGATGAGCTTAAGGGCATAAAGTACGATACGAAGATCTGCCGCGCGGATCTTTACGAGAATTATTATCATGAATCCATTCTCCCGGACGGCGCGCGCTGCCTCAAGGTCGGCGCAACGCCCTTGAGCATGGAAAACGCCGAGGAGGGGACGGACGTGCGCGCCGTGCTGGAAAACTATATTTCCGTCGGCAAGGTCAAAAGCATGGTGCTGTAAAAGCTCCGTTAAAGCGGATTTGGTAAAATAATAATTCATCTTTAGGTACTTGTATTAGCAAGAGAAATATGGTATAAATATATTGCTTGCGGCGAAGTGCGTCGCAATGCCCCGAAGCCCGCCGAAGATTGTCAGCGGGTTTCAAAGCGCGTATTCATCGGCCTTGCGCCGTGAATATAAATTTTTAGGAGGAATTCCAAAGATGAAAAAGGTTATCGCTCTTCTTCTCGCACTTGTGATGGTCTTTGCTCTGTGCGCTTGCGGTCAGTCCGCAG
>CAZGFK010000031.1:0-18055 GCA_964524815.1 uncultured Oscillospiraceae bacterium | reverse complement strand
GGAAAAGCAAAAAATCTCCCCGGATATAAATCGAGAGAGATAGCATCTGACACAGATTAGCTTATTTTCCTTGAGATATCGAGAAAATTAATACCCCCGAGGGCTTGCCCTCGGGGGTTGTTCGACAATATTACATTATTACTTGCAAAATTTGATAGGATGTGCTACTCTGTAGCTACGGGTGCTGCCGGGCTAAGGTAGACGGTTATCCTCTCCATTTTGGTGGAGGGCTTGCCCTCCTGCTGAGAGGGGGGATGTGCCATGAACATTACTTATTCAGAGCTGTTCCAGTTTTGTTTGGTTGTCATCGGCATAATTGGCCTGTTCATACAGGTTAATAGAAAATAACCGCCTTGCCTCACACGCTAGCGGTTATTCTCTGAACTAATATCCGAGGATAACTGTCTACGCCGACAGCACTCCTTTTATATTATTATACAATTCACTTTTTAGAATGTCAATAGCGAAAAACGTGACGGAGCTTCGGCAGAAATGCCGGAGCTTTCAATAATTCTCCGCTCGGACTTCAAAGTATGCCTGCGGGTGGGAGCAGACGGGGCAGATTTCGGGGGCTTTTTCGCCGATGACGAGGTGACCGCAGTTGCGGCATTCCCAAACCTTGACCTCGCACTTTTGGAAAACTTCCTGCGCTTCGACATTGTGCAAAAGCGCGCGGTAGCGCTCCTCGTGATGCCGCTCAATGTCCGCCACCATGCGGAACTTCGCCGCCAGTTCCGGGAAGCCCTCTTTTTCCGCCGTCTCGGCAAAGCCGGCGTACATATCCGTCCACTCGTAGTTTTCGCCCTCGGCGGCGGAGACGAGGTTTTCCGCCGTGCTGCCTATGCCGCCCAGCTCCTTGAACCACATCTTCGCGTGTTCCTTTTCGTTGTCCGCCGTTTTCAAAAACAGCGCCGCAATCTGCTCAAAGCCGTCTTTCTTGGCCTTAGAGGCAAAGTAGGTGTACTTGTTTCTCGCCTCGCTCTCGCCGGAAAAGGCGGTTTTGAGGTTTTGCTCGGTCTGAGTACCGGCATATTTTCCTGCCATAGCGTTAAAACTCCTTCAAATACATTAATTTTAATGCGATTTCATCATTTATTCTTGCTCGCGTACCAAAACATCCAGGCCACAAGCGCGATAAGCGCGAGCACAACGAGCGCACCGAGAACAAGGTTAAATACGCCGTTTATAAGCCCCGAAACGAGCCTCACCACGAACACAACCGCGCCGATTACCGCCGCGAGCACGGCCAGCGCCACAACGAGCCTCACTATTTTCTTAGTATCCATAAAAATGCCTCCGTTTATGTATGTGTCATGCGAAAAGAGGAATAAAATTTAATCCCGCATGGAATATAATGCGTTAACGTGTCGAAATATGTCGAACGCACGAAAAAATGATAAAAGCACACGATAAACAATGCGAATACATGATAAACAAGTGCGAATGCGAGATAAAATGATAAATCCGCATGATAAAAGCTGCGCTTACGAGATAAATCCGTGCAATAATGCGAAAAAACTTTAAAAGCGCACGAATATTATGCCGTTTCCGAGCCAAGCCGGGACAAAACCTCGGCAAAATAATCGGGCAGGGGCGTTTCAAGCTCTATATGCTCTCTCGTTGTCGGGTGGACGAACTTCAAGCGCCGCGCGTGGAGACATTGCCCCACCAAGCCCTTTTCCGGGCTGGGCGCGCCGTAGGTGAAGTCGCCGAGCAGCGGGTGGCCGACCGAGGCCATGTGGACGCGAATTTGGTGCGTGCGCCCGGTGCGGAGCGAGCATTCCACGTGCGTATATCCGTTGTAGCGCGCGAGAACGCGCCAATCCGTCTGCGCGGGGCGGGAGCTTTGGTTCGTTACGGCCATGCGCTTGCGGTCAGTCGGGTGGCGGCCTATGGGCTTATCTATCGTGCCGCTCTCCTCACGCATCCGCCCGCGCACCACGGCCTCGTACACGCGCGACAAGCTCCTGTCGGCAAGCTGGGCGGACAGCGCTTGATGCGCCGCGTCATTTTTTGCGGCGATGATGAGGCCGGAGGTGTCCTTGTCTATGCGGTGGACTATGCCGGGGCGGCGCTCGCCGCCGATGCCGGAGAGCGTGTCGCCGCAATGGTACAAAAGCGCGTTGACCAGCGTGCCGTCCGGGTGGCCGGGCGCGGGGTGGACAACCATGCCGCGCGGCTTGTTAACAACGATAACATCCGCGTCCTCAAAGACAATGTCAAGCGGAATATCCTGCGCAATAAGCGGCACTTCCGCCACTTCCGGCAGGATGACGCAGTATTCCTCGCCCTCGCGGGTGCGGTAGTTTTTCTTCAGAGGAGCGCCTAAAAGCGTGACAAGCCCCGCGTCAATGAGCTTTTGCGCGCCGGAGCGCGTCAGCTGCGGCAGGGTATGCGCAAGGAGAGCGTCGAGACGTTCGCCGCTCTCCCGTGCAGAGATAATTACAGTATTCTCGTCCATTACTTAAACTCGTTGAGGATATCGTCAAGCGAGAAATCGTCCGCAGTCTCAACGGGCTTTGCGGGGGCAGCCTTGGGCGCGGCGGGCTTTGCCGCCGGTGCGGGCGCGGCTGCGGGGGTAGCGGCGCGCGGCGCGCTCACGCTCACATCCGCCTTGGGGGCGGCAGGGCGCTTGGGCTGCTCTATGCCCATTGCTCTTGCCGTGGAGCTGGTGGCGCGGCCTGCTTCAACGCGGGCATTGGCCTTTTCCCACTCGGCAAAGGGGTCGGCGGCGCTGTAGCTGGGTGCGGCGGACTTGGCGGCCGGCTTTCTCGCGGGCTTTGCGTCAAGCTCGGGGTGGGCGGCCTTGTACTGCTCGTAATCCTCTTCGTAAAGGGTCTTTTTGGGCTTGGCGTTGCGCTGCTGCACCTGGGAAGCGGCGCTCTGCTTCGGACCGAAGCCTTCTAAGCTGCGTTCGCGGCGCGCGGCGGGGGAATTATCCGCGGCGCGGCCTTGCATCCCGACAGTGCGCCCGGCAGCGGCGGGTGCGGCGGACTTGCGCACGGGGGCGGCAGCGTCCTCGCTCTTGCGTTTGGCAAAGCCGAAGCGCGGAGAGACAGCATCGTCCTCATCGTCGTCGGTGCGGTACTTTTTCGCCTTTGCCTCGGCAGCGCGTTCGCGCGCGGGACGGGCGGGAGCGGCATCATCGGCAAGGTCGTTCTTCTTGGCCTTTTTCAGCCCGCCGAAGCTAAAGCGCTCGCGGTCTGCGCCCTCGTCGTCCAGCTCGTCAAATTCATCCTCGTCTACCTTTTTGTCCTCGTTGCCGAAGATGATGTACACAATAAACAGCAGCGCAAACACCGTGATGAAGATATCTGCGACATTGAAAACCGCGAACTCCGGCAGAATGTCGAGCTTGAACATATCCACCACGTACCCGTACAGCACACGGTCAAGGCAGTTGGAAAGCCCGCCCGCCGTAACCAGCACCAAGCACCAGCGGCCAAAGCTGCCGTTGATGAAGTTGGTGGCGAGGGCTACGATGACGGCCACGGTGAAAACCGCCGTGAGAATGATGAAATAAATACGTGCGCCGCCCCCGGCAAGGAAGCTGAACGCCGCCCCGTCATTGTGAAGCCGGACAAGGCTGATGATTCCGGGTATCAAGGGCTGAGTGACCGAGCCAACCATGAGATTGGCCGTGACCCAATATTTCACGCCCTGGTCGAGAATGATGACCAAGATACCGATTATTGCATAAAGCATATCTTTCTCCTATCTGCCATCACGGATGATGGCGCGCGAAAAATAGTGTACGTTCATCATTAAATCGTGCAAATGAACGAATAAGCTGACGAAAACAGCATTTCCCTATCGGCAAAAACCGGGCGGGAGACACATTGCCCCTGTCAGCATAAACCGGGGCGACAGCATTTTGCCGCCCCGACTTATTGTTTTAGAGAGTAGCAACCACGGCGGCGCAGCGCGGGCAGAGGCCGGTTTCGGCATCGGCCTTGACAGAGTGCATCCAGCAGCGCGGGCACTTCACGCCCGGCGCCTCCGTGACGGAGATTTTCAGCCCCGGATTGTTCACGCCATCGCCAGTGACAGCGCCGTCAGTGGAATCATCCTCGGAGATGAGGCACTCGGAGACAATGAACAGCTCGGCAAGATCCATGCTGTCAACAGTGTCAAGCGCTTGCTTTGCGCTCTCATCGGCTGCACGCAGAGTAACGGCGGCTTCCAAGGGCTTGCCGATGCGCTTGTCGGCACGGGCAGCTTCCAAAACGCCGTTGACATCGGTGCGAAGAGAGATGAGCGTATCCCATTTGGAAAGCTCCTCATCCGTGAGCGCATACTCGGCAAAGGGCTTGTTCATGCAGTTGAGCACGACATTGCGGGCATCATCGCTCTCGCGGTGAGGCATGGCGAGCCAAATTTCATCGCAGGTGAAAGCAAGGATGGGGGCGAACATTTTGGTCATGCTGTCGAGAATGAGCCAAAGCGCGGTCTGCGCGGAGCGGCGCTTGAGAGAATCGGGCGCTTCGCAGTAAAGTCTATCCTTGATAATGTCAAGATAGAAGCTTGAAAGCTCCACTACGCAGAAGTCATTAATCGCGTGGGAGACAATGTGGAATTCGTAGTTATTATAAGCATCGGCGACCTTGTTAATAAGGGCGTTGAGCTTGGTGACCGCCCAGCGATCAAGCTCCAGCATCTCTTCGGGGGCTACGAGCTTATTCGGGTCAAAGCCCGCGAGGTTACCCAGGCAGTAACGCGCGGTGTTGCGGAACTTGAGGTAGTTTTGGCTGAGGTGCTTGAAAATATCCTTGGAGCAACGCACATCAACATGGTAATCGGCAGAGCCTGCCCACAGACGCACCATGTCTGCGCCGAATTCCTTGATAAGCTCGGCGGGGTCTACGCCGTTGCCGAGGGACTTGTGCATGGCCTTGCCCTCGCCGTCAACCGTCCAGCCGTGGGTCAGGCACTCTTTATACGGTGCGCCCTTGCCCATAGCGCCGACAGCAACCAGCAAAGACGACTGGAACCAACCGCGGTACTGGTCGCCGCCCTCCATATACATATCGCTCGGCCAGAAGCCCTGGTCGCGCTTCATGGCGGCATAGTGGGTAGAGCCGGAGTCAAACCACCCGTCAAGGGTGTCGGTTTCCTTGGTGAAGTGCTTGCCGCCGCAGTGCGGGCAGACAAAGCCGTCGGGCAAAAGCTCGGCCGCGTCCAGCTCAAACCAAGCGTTGGAGCCGCGTTCTTCAAAAATCGCGGCAACGGACTCGATAGAAGCCTCGGTGCACACGGGCTTGTGGCACTCCTCGCAGTAGAACACCGGGATAGGCAAGCCCCAACGGCGCTGACGGGAGATGCACCAGTCGGCACGCTCGCGAATCATCGCGCCCATGCGGTCCTTGCCCCATGCGGGCAGCCAGCGAACATCCTCGCAGGCCTTGACGGCCTCTTCCTTGAACGAATCCACCGAGCAGAACCACTGCGGGGTCGCGCGGAAGATTATCGGGCTTTTACAACGCCAGCAATGCGGATAGGAGTGAACGATCTCCTCGGACGCGAAGAGCATTCCGCTCTCTTTCATGTCGGCAAGGATGATGGGGTTGGATTCCTCGGTGGTGAGACCGGCGTACTTGCCGGCATAGTCGGTGTGGCGGCCTTGGTCGTCCACGGGGACAACCATTTCAATGCCGTAACGCAGACAGGTCTGATAGTCATCCGCGCCGAAGCCGGGGGCGGTGTGAACGCAGCCGGTACCGGAGTCCATAGTGACGTAATCGGCCAGGAGCAGACGGGAAGTCTTATCAATAAACGGGTGCTGCGCGAGCATATTTTCAAAGAACGCGCCTTCGTGCGTTTCGATGATTTCATACTCTTCAAAGCCGCCCACGCCCATGACCTTCTCCGTGAGAGCCTCGGCCATGATGTAGATTTCGCCGTTGGGGGCTTTGACAAGGGCGTACTGCTCTTTGGGGTTCATCGCGATGGCGAGGTTGCCGGGCAGCGTCCAAATAGTAGTCGTCCAAATGACGAAGTAGAGCTTAGAATGGTCGATGTGGGAGAGCTTGCCCAAATCATCGCGTATGGGGAACTTGACGTAAACGGTGGTACAGGGGTCATCGCGGTACTCGATTTCCGCTTCGGCGAGGGCGGTTTCGTCCTTGGCGCACCAGTAAACGGGCTTCAAGCCCTTGTAAATGTGGCCGTTTTGATACATCTTGCCGAAGATGCGGATTTCGTCTGCCTCAAAGCCGCGGCTCATGGTTCTGTAGGGGTGCTCCCAATCGCCGATAACGCCCAGGCGCTTAAACCCGTCCATCTGACGCTGCACGTACTTCTCCGCATACGCTTCGCAGGCGGAGCGGAAGTCCGCCACGCTCATGGCCTTGTGGTTAAGGCGCTGTTCCTTGATTATGGCGCTTTCGATGGGCATACCGTGGTTATCCCAGCCGGGGATGTAGGGAGTGTAGTACCCGCGCATGGCGTAGGAGCGGGTGATAAAGTCCTTAATGCATTTATTCAGGGCATGACCCATGTGGATATCGCCGTTGGAGAACGGAGGACCGTCATGAAGATTGAAGCGTTCGTGCCCCTCGTTTTTCTTGAGCATTTCGTTGTAGATATCAAGCTCCTGCCAGTGGGAGAGCATTTCCGGCTCACGCTTGGGCAAGCCCGCGCGCATGGGAAAGTCGGTTTTCGGAAGATTGAGTGTAGAGTTGTAATCCTGAGGCATTGTTTTTATACTCCTGTATGTCTATTAGAATAAGTATATAACGCCGCAACGGAGCGAGCGTAAAACCGAAGAGATTCTTACATCCCCCGTCGGTTGAAACCGCGCGCCCCGATAATCGGCATGGTATACCCTTAACCCGGAAAATCAGAGGTTAAAGGTTTGGGTGCGGTCAACGGGCTTTTTGGGCTTCTGAGGGGCTTTCATGGCCGAAGAGAGGTCAATATCCACGTTCGGCTCGGGGCTGAGCTTGGAAACGGACTCCTCTATGCTGCGCACGGCCTCTTCCACGCTCTCGCTCTCGCTCTTGGGCGCGGCGGGCTTTGCCTTGGGTGCGGCAGATGCGGCGGAAACAGTAAGGCCGGAGGAGATAGCGTCAAGGTTGCGAAGCTGGGTGGCGCAAAGAGCCTTTGCCGCGTCAAAGAACTTCTCCGTGGCGGACTTGGCATCGTCAAGCTTCTTCTGCGCGGCGGCGGCCTCGTCCTCTATGCCGCCTATGCGCGCCTTGGCCTTGGCATCGGCATCGGCTATCATGGCCGCGGCACGCTCGCGAGCCTCGTTTTCTATCTGCACGGCCAGCTTCTGCGCGCTGAGTACTGCCATGTTGAGCGCCTCTTCATTGGCGCGATATTCCTCTATCTTGCTCACAAGCACCTTCATCTTGCTTTTGAGCACGGTGTTTTCCTTTTGGCAGGCGGTCAAATCGTCTGCTATTTCATCAAGAAAATCGTCAACGGCGGCGGTGTCGTACCCGCCTATTCGCATTTTTTCAAACGCCTTTTCACGAATATCCTGAGCAGTAATCATAATTCTTTCTCCTTTTCTTGTGTGTTAAGATGACTGTTTCACAGATATTGGCCGTCAGTCACGGCGGCATCCGTCTGTGCGCCGAGAATATCGACGTTTTGCGGGGTGACGAAATAGGTTTTGGCGCTCACGGGGGTGATTTTGCCGGAGAGAGCGTAGGCAATGCCCGATATGAAATCCAAAAGTCTGCGGGCAGTGTCGGTGGGCAAGCCCTCCAACGTCATCACCACGGAGCGACCCGTGCGTATATGCTCCACTATCTCCCCGGCCTCGTCAAAGGTCTTGGGGGAGAAGAGTATAACCTGAGATTCCTTGCCGCCGAAGTTGACGCGGCCTTGCTTGGGCGCGGCGGGCTTTGGCTTGCCGAGGTTGCCGAACAAGCTCCCGTCCCCTTGCGCGGCGGCTGCCTGAAACTGGTTTTGCACCGGGGCTTTTGCAAAGGGGGCTTTGGCGGGCTTTGCCTTTGCCGCGACAGGGCGCGCCTGCGGCCTTGCCTGGGGCTGAGCCTGTGTCTGCGCCGTTTCCGCGCCCTCGGCGAAGGAGCTTTCAAAAAGTGCCTGTTCGCGCGAAGCGGGCTGGGCGGGCGCTGCCGCCTGCTGGGGTTTATATTTTAAATCCGCACCCTCGAAAAAATCATCCTCATCGTCGTACGGCTGTGTAAGCTTTCTCAATTCGTCCATGAAACCCATGACGCAAAGTGCCTCCAAAATTATATAATAATCTGTTTTAGCTGACGGGCGGGTTAAGCCCGGTCGATGCGCGAAGCGCGCTTTGTGCACAAGAGTGCGGAAAAGGGGCAATGCGCCCCGCGCGAGAGCAAAATCAAGTGTAGTGCCTCTCGCCGAATATGGCAGAACCGACGCGCACGATGTTCGCGCCGCATTCAACGGCAACGGCATAATCGCCGCTCATGCCCATAGACAAAAAGTCCATATATACATTATCGTATTTTTTTTCGCCATTGTCAACAAAAAGCTGTTGCATAGCGCGAAAATATGGCCGATTTTCTTCGCCGGAAGCGCAAATCGGGGGAATTGACATCAATCCTCTTACCCTCAGCGCCTCAAATCCGCCGCAAAGGGCGAGTATGTCGGGTAGCTCCTGCGGCGAAATGCCGCTCTTGCTCGCCTCGTTTGCGATGTTGACCTCTATCAAAACATCCTGCACTATGCCGAGCTTTTTCGCGTGCTTGTTGATTTCGCGAAGAAGCTCATAGGAATGCACGCTTTCTATAAGCTCAACCTGCCCGACAACGTTTTTGACCTTATTTGACTGCAAATGCCCGATGAAATGGAGCTTTGCCCCGTCGTATGCGCCCTCGGCTTTTTTGGCGAGCATCTCCTGCACGCGGTTTTCGCCGCACGCGGTCAAGCCCGCGGCTATTGCCTCGCGCACGCGGGCAGTGTCATTCATTTTCGTAGCGCCGACAAGGAGAATATCGCGCTCATCTCTCCCTGCACGCGCAGCGGCAAGGGCGATATTCGCCCTCACTGCCGCCAGCTTATCCGTAATGCTCATGTTCATTTACTCATACCCTCCTCTGCCCGCCGCGCTGTGTGTTTTTCGGCGCGGTGGGGTAGGTGCGATTTTCTTATGTAGCGGGCTCGATGATGTCAGGGGTCAGCTGAATGGTCTTGGGCGGGACGATGGTGGAAATGGCGTGCTTATAAATAAGCTGCTGCCGCCCCTCTGTTTCCAGCACAACGGTGAACCCGTCAAAGCCGCGAATAATGCCGTGCATTTGAAAGCCGTTCATCAAAAACATGGTGATGAGGCTTTTGTCGTGCCGAAGCTGGTTGAGATAGATGTCTTGGAGATACTGCGGTTTCTGCATTTTGCCTTGCTCCTTTTCTTGAAGCGACTTTGTATAGGCGCTTCTCTGTATTATTCGGCGCGAAATACTGCGCCGTGGAGCTATGATATACCGCAGGAGCTAATAAAATCGGTCGAAAGCTGTCGGGCGCGAAATAAATCGGGCGCGCCGTCCCATTCTATCCAAAACGCATCTTCCCAGCGGCGAAACCACGTAAGCTGACGCTTGGCGTAGCGGCGGGAAGCCTGCTTTATAAGCGCTGTCGCTTCCTCGCGCGTTATCTCCCCGGTGAGCGCCAAGGCCGCTTCCTTGTAGCCTATGGCCTGCATGGCCGTGGAGCTTTTGTCCACACCGCGCATTAATAATGCTGCGACTTCATCAAATAATCCTGCATTCACCATATTATCAACGCGCAAATCAATGCGCGCGTATAAATCGGCGCGGTGCTTGTAGTTTAAGACTATGCGCGCGCTTTCAAAGCGCGGCGGGAGCGCGCGCTCGCGCTTTTCCACCTCCGTGGGCGTTTTGCCGGTAAGCTCGTATATCTCCAGCGCGCGGATAATGCGGCGGGAATCGTTCGGCGATAGCTTCTCGGCGCGCAGGGGGTCGATTGCGGCAAGGCGGCGGTGCATCTCCTCTCCGCCGAGCGTGTCATACTCTTCCTGCAAGCTTGCGCGCACTCGGCGCGTGGTGTCCGTTTCCGGGAAGAGGCGGGGGGAGAGGAGCGAATCTATATACAGCCCCGTGCCGCCCGCGATTATCGGCACCTTGCCGCGCGAGATAATATCGCGGCAGCACTTTTCCGCACTCTCTACATATTGCGCGGCGGAATACGCTTCCTCAGGCTCGGCCACATCGAGCATATGGTGCGCTATCCCCCGGCGCTCGTCCTCGGTCACTTTCGCCGTGCCGATATCCATGCCGCGATAAACCTGCATGGAATCGGCCGAGACGACTTCGCCGTTTATCGCCTGTGCCAGCGCCACGGAGAGCGCGGTTTTGCCCGAGGCCGTAGGCCCCGCGATTACAATGACCTTGTTTGTCATACTATCCTCTTAAAAAGCTTGTCCAGCTCCCGCTGCGTCACGGTCACGCTGACGGGTCTGCCGTGCGGGCAATATTTAATACGCCCGGAGAGCACCTCTTCCGCCACGCGCGAAAGCTCCTTCGTGTCGGTGTCCCACCCGGCCTTTATCGCGGCCTTGCAGGCCACCGTGTGCAGCACCTCGTCCCTCGCGTCCGTAGGCGAGAGCGCCTGACCGCGGCGGAGCTTTTCGCAAATCTCTTCAAACGCGGCAGCGGCTTCCGAAGCGGGCATATCCGCCGGGACAGCGCGCAAAATATAGCTCTCGCGACCAAAGGTTTCAATCTCAAAGCCAAGCTCGGTGAGTAAATCCCCGTTTTGCTCGACTAATTCCGCGCTCTCCCCGTCAAGACGGAGCGGAACGGGGGTCAAAAGCTGCTGGCTCATGATTTCGCCTTGGTTTGCCTTGAGCCGGTCGAATATCATGCGCTCATGCGCGGCGTGCTTGTCTATCAAAATTAGGTCGCTGTCAACTTCTATGATGATATAGGTTTTTAATGCCTCGCCCACTATCTTGTACTCGGGCAATTCGGCAGTTTCAACATTTTGAACAGAGTTTTCAACATTCTGCGCCGTAGATTTCGGTAATTCCTCCGTTTTATTGCCGCTTATATCGCTTTTTTGCTCGTAAACGGGCTTGGGGGAAAGGTCAAGGCGCGTTTGATAGCTCTCTTCCGGCGTGCGCAGCACAGTCACCCCGGCGGGGAAGGTGTATTCGCTGTCGGCGCGCTTAGGTTTATTGTCCGTGTCGTACCCCGCCACCTTGACCGCGCCCGTGCCGCCGCTGTAGGCGCTGCGGCGAAACTCTTCCGCGCTCATGCTTTTATAAAAGTCCTCGCGCGCAGTCACTGCGGCGGGAGCGGGTTGAGCAGCGTAGGGCTTGGGGGCAGCGCCGTGAACGGTCTGCGGTGTGAAGCGTGCAAAGCCTTGCTCCTTTGCCTGACCCTGCGCTTGATCGGCAAGGCGCTTTGTCGCGGGGGAGAGGGTCACGGAGGCGGTGCGGCTTTCGTTTGTAAGCGCGGAGAGCGCGGCATTATACACAAGGTCGAAAACCCGCCGCTCGTAGGAAAACTTAATCTCCGTTTTCGCGGGGTGGACGTTCACGTCCACGCCGGAAAGGTCGATATCTAAATACAGCACACACGCGGGAAAGCGCCCGGTGAGGAGCGTGTTTTTATAGGCTTGCTCCACGGCGGTTTGCAGCATGGGGGAGCGGATATACCGGCCGTTGCAGTAAAAATATTGGGCGCTTCGGCTGCCGCGCCCGGCCGAGGGGGACGAGACAAACCCGCTCACGCGCATACTCTCGTCCTCGCCCTTGGCTTGCAAGAGGGAAGAGGCTATCTCGCGCCCTAAGAGAGAATACACGGCAGAGTCGGCGCGCGTATCGCCGGGGGAGAAAAATTCATCTTCCCCGTCCTTTATAAAGCGCACGGAAACCTCGGGTCTGCCCAGCGCGCAGCGCAGTGCCGCCGCCACACAGGCGGAAGCCTCGCTCCTGTCGGATTTCAAAAACTTCAAACGAGCGGGAGTGTTGAAGAAGATATCGCGCACGGTCATCGTTGTGCCGACGGGGCAGCCGCAGGGGGTCATCTCCTGGATCTCCCCCGCTTCCAGCGTCACGCGCGTGCCGGCCTCGTCCCCGGCTCTGCGCGTCAAAAGCTCTATGCTCGACACCGCCGATATCGCCGCGAGCGCCTCGCCGCGAAAGCCCATCGTGCCTATGGCCTCTAAATCCTGCTCGGAAGATAGCTTACTTGTCGCATGGCGCAAAAATGCCACGCCCGCGTCCTCGGGTGCCATGCCGCAGCCGTCATCCGTCACGCGGATGTACGTAGCGCCGCCCGCTTTTATTTCAACCGTTATGTTCTTTGCCCCCGCGTCAAAGGAGTTTTCCATAAGCTCCTTTATTACGCTCGCCGGGCGCTCCACCACCTCACCGGCGGCTATCATGTCGGCAACGTGGGGAGAAAGTATGTTAATAACAGGCATATAATATTCCTCCGCTTCGGCTTGCGCGGCAAGCCTCGCTTACATTTTCATATATTAAGATTAACAAAAGCAAAGCTTCAAAGTTATCTTTTATCGGAAAACATATTATACATTAAACTTATTGAAAATTCCATAGCGATTATGTTAAAATAGGATGGTTATTATATTGAATTATCGAATAAGGAACATGAGCTATGAGCTATGAAAGAAAAGTGATAGATGTCGCGCAAATCGCCCGACAAGAGGAGATATGCCGCGAGTTTGCAGAGCGCTGTGCCCGCGAGGGCAGAACGCTTTTGGCCATGGTGGACACCTACGGCTGCCAGCAAAACGAGGCCGACAGCGAAAAGCTGCGCGGGTACTTGGCGGAGATGGGCTGCGGGTTCACCGAGGACGAGTTTGAAGCGGATATCATCGTTGTCAACACCTGCGCCGTGCGCGAGCACGCGGAGATGCGCGTTTTGGGCAATGTGGGCGCGCTCAACCACTCCAAAAAGGCAAAGCCGGGGCAGATAGTGGCGGTGTGCGGGTGCATGGTGCAGCAAGCGCACATGGCGGAGAAAATAAAAATGTCCTACCCCGTGGTGGATCTTGTTTTCGGCCCGCACGAGCTTTGGCGCTTCCCGGAGCTTTTGATGCGCGTATACACGGGGCATAAGCGCGTATTCGCCACGGAAAACAGTGACGGCACTGTTGCCGAGGGTATCCCCGTGCGCCGCACGGACGGGGTAAAGGCTTGGCTTTCGATAATGTACGGGTGCAATAATTTCTGCACGTACTGCATTGTCCCCTACGTGCGCGGGCGGGAGCGCTCCCGCAAGCCCGGGGACGTTATCGCCGAAGCGCGTGAGCTTATCGAGGCGGGGTACAAGGATATCACGCTCTTGGGGCAGAACGTAAACTCCTACGGGCGCGACCTCGGCTTGGACGTGGACTTTGCCGACCTTATCCGCGAGATAGATAAAATCCCCGGCGATTATCTTCTGCGCTTCATGACGAGCCACCCCAAGGACGCGACCGAGAAGCTGTTTAAAACGATGGCCGAGTGCGCCCACTGCGCCCACCAACTGCATCTTCCCGTGCAGTCGGGCTCGGACAGAGTGCTGAAGGCGATGAACCGCAGCTATAACCGCGAAAAGTACATTCATCAGGTGGAGCTTGCGCGGCGCTATATGCCGGATTTGGTGCTGACGACCGATATTATAGTGGGCTTCCCGGGCGAGACGGAAGAGGAGTTTGAGGACACGATAAGCTTGGTTGAAAAGGTGCGCTATGACGCGATGTTCACCTTTATCTACTCCAAGCGCGTCGGCACACCTGCCGCCAAAATGGACGACCCCTACACGCGCGAGGATAAGCAGCGGCACTTTGACCGCCTTATGGATGTCTCCAACCGCATTTCCGGCGAGAAGCACCGCGAGTACGAGGGGAAAACCGTGCGCGTGCTCGTGGACGGGGAGACGGGCAAGGAAGAATACAATCTCTCTTCCCGCACGAACGGCGGCCGCCTTGTGCATCTGCACGGCGATACCGCGCTCATAGGGCAGTTTATAGACGTGAAGATTAAAAGCTCCAACACCTGGGCGCTTTACGGCGAGATAGAATAATTCGACAAAGTTCGACAAAAAGAAATATAATTATTTTTCGACAAAATTCGACAAAGGCAGGTAATCAAAATGGCAGAGCTAACGCCGATGAAGCGGCAGTACAACAAAATAAAGGAGAACCACGCCGATTGCCTGCTGTTTTTCCGCCTGGGTGATTTTTACGAGCTTTTTGACGATGACGCAAAGGTTGCCTCGCGCGAGCTGGATTTAGCTCTCACCACGCGCGACAGGAACGTGGAAAACCCGGACGAGCGCACGCCGATGTGCGGCGTGCCGTATCACAGCGCCGAAGCGTACATTGCCCGCCTTATCGCCAAGGGCTACAAGGTGGCTATCTGCGAGCAGATGGAAGACCCGGCGCTTGCAAAGGGCTTGGTAGAGCGCGAGGTAATACGCATTATAACCCCCGGCACGGTTACGGAAAGCTCCATGCTGGTGGACGAGAAGAGCAACTACATATCTTCCGTATACTACGGGGCGGACGGGGGCGCAGTCGCCTTTTGCGACATCACCACGGGCGAATTTTGCTGCGCGTCCTTTACCGAAGAGCCGTCCGCGCACATTCTCAACGAGCTGGGGCGCTTTGCCCCCCGCGAGGCCGTTTTGTCCCCCGGCGCGGAGGAAAATGCCGAGGTGCGCGATTTCCTTTTGAAAAAGCTCGGGGTCATGCTGGAAGCGGGCGAAAAGCGCTTTGAGTATATGCCGTGCGCGGCGCTGGTGTGCCAGCAGTTTGGGTATACGAGCGTGGACGAATCCGATATAGGCGCGTCCCCTGCCGCCGTGTGCGCCGTGGGCGCTCTTTTGGCGTATATAATCGAAACGCAGAAATTCAACCTTGACCATATCCGCCGCTTAGAGGTGTTCGAGGGCGGCAAGTACATGGAGCTTGACTGGGCAACCCGCCGCAGCTTAGAGCTTACAGAGGCTCTTCGCACGGGGGATAAGCGCGGGTCACTGCTGTGGGTGCTGGATAAAACGAAAACGCCCATGGGCTCGCGTATGCTGAGGGCATGGGTGGAAAGACCGCTTCTCTCCGTGGCGGGGATAAAGCGCCGCTTGGCGGCGGTGGACGAGCTTGCGCGCGACAATGTCGCCCGGTCGGAGCTTATGCTGGCACTGCGGGAAATAAGCGATATGCAGCGGCTCGTGGGGCGCTGCGTTTACGGCACGGCGGGTGCGCGCGATGTAAAAACCCTTGCCGACTGCGCGAGTGTGCTGCCGAGGATAAAGGAGCTTTTAGCCCCCTTTACAAGCGTGGAGCTTAAAAGAATCTGCGCGCTTGACCCCTTGGAGAAGCTTAGGCGCGAGATAGACCGGCGTTTGATTGACGATCCCCCGTTTTCCGTGCGTGAGGGCGGGTTTATCCGCGCGGGATACTCCGAGGAGCTGGATAAGCTGCGAAATGTCCGCGATAACGGCGCTGACATGATGACGAAGCTTGAAGCGCGTGAGCGCGAGCGCACGGGAATTAAAAAGCTCAAGGTGGGGTATAACCGCGTGTTCGGGTACTATATAGATGTGCCCAAGTCCGCCGGGGAAAAGGGAATCCCGGAGGATTATATAAGAAAGCAAACCTTGGTTTCCAACGAGCGCTACTTCACCGCCGAGCTTAAAGAGCTTGAAAGCGAGCTGCTTTCCTCGCGCGAGAAGATAAACGAGCTTGAATACACCTTCTTTGCCGAGCTTCGCGACATGGCGGCGGCGAACGTGGCGCGCATTCAGGCCACGGCAGAGGCCGTGGCGCGCTTGGACGCGCTCTGCTCCCTTGCCGAAACTGCGGTGAAGAATAACTACACTATGCCGGAAGTGGACGCTTCAAATGAGCTTACCATTATCGAGGGGCGGCACCCGGTTGTGGAAAAGAGCATGAAGGACGTGCTCTTTGTCCCGAATGATACTTTCTTAAATGACGGTGATGACCGCGTCGCGATAGTCACGGGGCCTAATATGGCGGGTAAATCCACCTATATGCGGCAAACGGCGCTCATAGTTTTAATGGCGCAGATAGGCTCGTTTGTCCCGGCGAAGAGCGCCACAATCGGCGTTGTGGACAGAGTGTTTACGCGTATAGGCGCGTCCGATGACCTTGCCTCCGGGCGGTCAACGTTCATGGTGGAGATGAGCGAAATGGCGGATATATTAAAGCACGCCACATCCTCCTCGCTCCTTATCCTTGACGAGATAGGCCGCGGCACAAGCACCTTTGATGGCATGGCCATTGCCCGCGCCGTGCTGGAATACTGCGCGGATAAGCGCCGCCTGGGCGCTAAGACCATGTTCGCCACGCACTATCATGAGCTGTCCGCCTTAGAGGGCGAGCTGCCCGGCGTGAGAAATTACAACATCACCGCCAAAAAGCAGGGCGGGACGCTTGTGTTCCTGCGCAAGATTGTGCGCGGCGCGGCGGACGACAGCTACGGCATAGAGGTTGCAAAGCTCGCGGGGCTGCCCGATTCGGTTATCCAAAAGGCCAAGGGGTATCTGAAAGAGCTTGAGGCGGACGGCGCGCCCGTGCCGGTGTATACGCACAGGGATGAAGCCGATGCGCAGCTGAGCCTTGCCGACATCGGTGCGGACGAGATTCGCCAAACGCTTATAAATGCGGATTTAAACACGCTCACGCCCTTAGAGGCGATGAATATGCTCTTTGAGCTTCAAAGAAAGGCGCGTAGCTGAATGGAAAACGAAGAAAAGATTTATCAAAGCGCGCTTACCCGGCGCGAGGCCGCGGCGGTGCTGGCGTTTATCCCGATTCAGTATCTCCTTTTGCCGTATGTGCTGGCGCGCTTTATCCTCTCCGGCGCGTTGAGCGAGACGAGGGCGAATTTTATCCTGTACGCGGTGGGCGTAGTGTATATGCTGGTGTTTGCAATGGATTTTCTGCGGCGGGATTTTTATACCCTCTGTGACCGCCCTGTCCGCACCGGGCTTCAGGTTTTGCTGAGCTACGGGCTGATGCTTGTTTGCAACACCCTTGTCGGGCTTATCCTTGTTGCGCTCGGCTTTGAAGAAAACCCGAACAACGCCGCCGTGGGCGAGCTTACGAAAGCCGCTTCCGGCACGATGACGGCAATGGCGGTGTTTCTCGCGCCGATAGTGGAGGAGATTATATTTCGCGGCGGAATATTCGGCCTTTTGCGCCGCCACAGCCGCCTTTGGGCGTACTTGGGGAGTATACTCATCTTCTCCCTTTATCACGTGTGGTCGTATGCCCTTTATGACTGGAAGAACTTTATCTTTATAATTCAGTACATTCCCGCCTCGTGGCTTTTGTGCAGGTGCTACGAGAAAACCGAAAGCATTTGGACACCGATTTTGCTCCATATGCTCATAAACGGCATATCCATGCAGGTGATGGGTATGCTTGCCTGACGGGGGAAGAGCATGGCAGAAGAGTATGTTATAAAGCCCATTGCGCATATCCAAAGCGATTTTACCGACAAGTTCGGCATTCCGCGCCAAGCCGGGATAGTCGAGGAGCTTACCGCGCGCGTGGTGTTCACGCCGGAGTATAGGAATGCGGACGCACTGCGCGGAATCGAGGGGTTTTCGCACCTGTGGCTCATATGGCAGTTTTCCGAGAGTGTGCGCGATACATGGTCGCCCACGGTGCGCCCGCCGAGGCTCGGCGGAAATGAGCGCGTGGGCGTGTTCGCTACGCGCTCACCCTTTAGGCCGAACGCACTGGGGCTGAGCTGTGTGCGCCTTTTGCGCGTGGAGAATACCGCGCATGAGGGGGCGGTGCTTGTGGTTTCCGGGGCGGATTTATTAAACGGCACGCCCATTTACGACATAAAGCCCTACGTGGCCTATGCCGATGCGCACCCGGACGCGCGCTCCGGCTTTGCCGATGCCGCGCCCTGCGCCGTACCCGTGGAGATACCGGAAGAGCTGGAAGCGCTCATCCCGGAGGAGAAGCGCGCGGCGCTTCGCGGCGTGCTCGCGCAAGACCCGCGCCCGAAGTATCAGCGCGACACCGCGCGCATCTACGCCATGGACTTCGCCGGCCTGACCGTGCGCTTTACCGCAGGGGACGAGGGGGTACGTGTGTGCGGGGTGGA
>CAZGFK010000030.1:0-18118 GCA_964524815.1 uncultured Oscillospiraceae bacterium | reverse complement strand
CCCGCAAAAAACATGAAACTTTTTTGTTTTTAAAACGTTATATAAGTACCGGGTCAAATAAACACCGAGCGGCGGAAAACGGCGTACCACATATAGAATGCAAGGCAAAAACGCGGCACAATATATAGAGAAATTACAAAACGGTAAAAATAAATAAAAATTTTTTCAAAAAAGTCTTGCAATTTCGGAAACATTGTGTTACATTATGTGTGACCTCGAGTAGGTCTCGGCATTTATGCCGTTTGAGATTCCTGTAATATAAATCTCATAAGGGGGATTTTTTAGAAATGAAAACCATGAAGAAAGTTATTTCCGTGCTGATGATGGTCTGCATTCTTGCAAGCTTTATGACCGTCGCGGCATACGCAGATGAGACAAACTACGTTAAAAGCGTAACTCTCACTCCGAGTGCTACTGAGGTTGAAGTCGGTGAGACTTTCACCGTTGAACCTAGTACTGATAGAACTGATAACAGTGTCAGTCCTGTACTTGATTGGGATTTTGGCGATTTGGAGCTTGTCAGCACCGATACCAATACCGGCGTTCGCACGTTCCGCGGACTTACTGCAAAAGACTATACCATCAAGGCCACATCTCAAGCTGGCGATAAAAACGGTAACAAAGTTATCGCACAATGCACTGTCAAAGTAAAGGCTGCACCTGCCGCAACTCCCGCAACCGTGAGCATTCTCGCTCCGGCCAGCACCGACCTTATTGTCGGCAGCTCCATTGCACTTCAGGCAGAGGTCAAGAACGGCAGCTTCGGTTACTGGGAAGTCGCCTACGGCAGCGCCGGTAACGGCACTTTTGATGAAACCAGCGGCAACACCAAGGTTAAGTTCACCGCCGCCAAGGCCGGTACTGTCAACATCGTGGCTTATACCTCCACCGGCGTGAAGTCCAATGTTCTCACTCTCAACATTTCCGATAAGCGCACGCTTGATGTTGCTACCAACGTCACCCGTATTGACAATAAAGAAGTTGTATGGTTCTATGTAAAGAACGCACAGAGCGACAGCGAGAACTTCACTTGGAGCTACTCCGCCACTCCCGCGGGGCTTTCTATAATCACTGCTTCTTCCACTTCCTATGCGCCTAACTTCTCCTTGACCGGCGGGAAGGGCAACGGCAATGTCACCGTTACCGCCACCTCCGCCAACGGCGAAACCGGCTCTATCACCGTTCCCGTCAACTCCATGGGCTACGGCGATGCCAAGCTCTCTCCCACCAATGTCACTTGGGCAAAGGGTCAGGGCAACCTCACCTTCACGGTTGAGCCTACTCTCTACAGCGCATACATTGACGATGTTTGCATCACCGGCAGCGGCAACACCGCTAAGTACAGCTACGTTTACAGCAGCAATAACCTTGTCATCAACTCCTCTTACCTTGCCACTCTCGCCGCCGGCGAGCACGTGCTGAGAGTTGACACGGTTTACTCCGACGGCAGCAACGCCGGCACTCAGTATGCCTACATAACCGTCAGCGGCACGGCTTCCGCGGCCTACGGCGACAACGCCCACGTGCGCGGCACGACCTCTGACCTCTACTTCAACTCCAACGGCCAGATCAAGAGCGTCACTATCAGCGGCACGACCATCGACCCCGCCAACTACACGCTCTCCAACAACGGCAAGACCATCACTCTCAAGGCAAACTTCCTCAACCTGCTCAACTACGGCAGCTACACCATGAAGCTTGAGAACTCCAACGGCGGCACCGAGACCGCGACCTTCCGCGTTGTCACCGCCAACTACGCCCCCGCAACGGGCGACGAGAGCAACCTTGCAATCTGGGTTGCAGTGATGCTCCTCTCCGGTGTAGGCGCTCTTGCCCTTATCCCGCGCAAGAAGAAAGAGATGTAAGCTTTAGCTCGCTCAATCAAATTAAATGATAATCCGCCTCGGCGAAAGCCGAGGCGGATTTTTGCGCTTTTATAAATGAGCAGGGGAGAGGGAAGCTTGCCCCAACGCATAACGGCAAAAGCGGCCGACCCTTTCGGGTCAACCGCTTAAAGTGTTATAGTTTGATTATGCTTTTACGCCCAACGCGCGAAGCTTTTCGCGCGCTTCCTCTGCACTGCCGTGGAACACTATCCCGTGTATACCCACGCGCTCCGCGCCCTCAATGTTCAGCGTGGAATCGTCAATGAACACGCATTCATCGGGGATGAGGTTAAATTCTTTCATCATAAGCTCGTATATCTCCCTTTCGGGCTTTACAAGCTTCACATCGGCGGAGACTAAAGTGCCGTCAAAGTATTCGTTGCCGGGGACGCGCGGCCAGTATTCATGCTGGCGGTAGCTCGCGTTAGAGAGAAGATACACGCCGTAACCGGCTTCTTTCAGCTCGCGCACCAGCTCTTTCATGCCGGGAACGGGGATAATCGGGCGATCCCATTTGTCAACGAGCAGGTGTACCTTCTCGTGCAAATGCTCGGGAACGTGAGAGCACATACTCGCGGCGGCCTCGGCCTCTGTCATGGAGCCTCTGTCCATCCTTGCCCATTCTACGGAGAGATAGACATTATTCAAAAGCATTTGCCGCTCTTCGCCGTGGGCGTTGACCGCGTCCAGGAATCTGTCGCGGTCAAACGCCAACAGCACGTTGCCCATGTCAAAAATGACGTTTTTAATCATACTATTTTGACCTTGCCTTTAGTGAGACGGAATACAAGCGCGAGGGAAATAATCGTGGTCACGGTGAGTATGGTTGCCAATGCGGCCGCCGTGCCATCGCTCATACGCACGACTTCCTGATAAATCGCAACCGCGATGGTAGAGGTCTTGCCGGAGTAAAGCATGATAGAGCTTGAAAGCTCGTTTATGCACGTAATCCAGCTTAGCACTGCGCCCGACATAATCCCGGGCAGCATCATGCGCGCCGTCACGGTGAAGAACGTTTTCATCGGCGATACGCCGAGGTTAATTGACGCTTCCTCAATAAACGGGTCCATTTGATAAAGGAACGCGCTGCCCGAACGCACCGTATACGGCAGCTTTCTTATTACATAGGAGATTATCATAATTGCCGATGTGCCGACAAGGATAATCGGCTTGCGGTTAAAGGCCACTATAAGCCCTATACCCAAAACAGAGCCGGGGATAACATACGGGAACATGATAAGCGTGTCGATAAGGTTTGCCACCTTGCCCTTTTTGCGCACAAGGATGTAGGAAACGAGAATACCGACAATGATTATAAACACAATTGCGATAAGCGAGAAAACGTAGGTGTTGCTGATGTTTCTGCCGAGGCGGGACATGATGGTGCGGTAGTTGTTGAGATTTATGCCCTTCACCATGCCGGAGAAGCTGCGCTCAACGAAGGATTGGCACACGACCACGATCTGCGGCAGGAAAGCCAGCGCCACAACGATGTATATCGGCAAAGACACTAAGAAGCGTTTCCAGCCGTGAAGCTCGGTTTCCTGGGGCGGACGAAGCGAGCTCATCATGTAGTTGCGCTTATCCACCACGAGCTTTTGCACCGCCAGCATCGCCAGCGAGCAGAACACGATTATAACCGACAGAGCCGAGGCCATATAAGGGTCAGTCGCGCTTTCGGACATATACTCGTTGTACACCAATACCGGCAACACCGTGTAACCCTCGCCCAAGAGCATGGGCGTACCGAAGTCGGCAAGGCAGGTCATGAATACCATTATGCAGCCTGCAAGAATCGAGGGAAGAATAACCGGCAGAGTAACCGTCCAAATTCGGCGCAGCTTGCTCATGCCGAGGTTTTCGGCGGCTTCCTCAAGGGAAGAGTCTATGCTGTTCATAGCGCCGGAGGTGTAAAGATAAATGTACGGAAAAAGGTGCAGGGTAAAGACGAAGATAATGCCGCCTCGCCCGTAGATTGTCGGCGCGACAAGGCCGAACTTCGCAAAAAGCTTTGCCAAGAGACCGGCGCGGCCGAGCAGGATAATCCAAGAGTACGCGCCGATGAACGGCGGGCTCATAAGGCTCATGATGATGAAGATATGCAGTATCTTCTTGCCGGGGATGTTATAGCGCGTCATCAAATACGCAATGGGAACGCCGACAATCGTAGTGGTAAGGACGGTTGCAAAGCACACGACCATGGATCTCAAAAGCGTTTGATAATAGTAGGGCTTTGTGAAAAAGCGATTGAAGTTATAAAGCGTAATGCCGTCAACCTTGTTGGAAAATACGCTCTTTGTCAGTATGGTGTAGAACGGATACACGATGAAAAGGCACATCGCGATTATCACGAACAGCTTCGTGAAAAACCAAAAATCCGGCCTCCACTTTGTTCCGAGGCGTTTGTTCACAGGCTCAGCACCTCCTCGGAAGCATCGTAAAGGCTGATGCGCAGGGGGTCAAAGCTGAGGTGTACGCTCTCGCCGTCGGTGTGCACGGCGGTGGTGTCCTTGGTGTATTCGTTGACGATGAGGCTCTGCCCGTCGTCGAGCTGAACTTCGTACTCTATGTAGTCGCCGAGGAACGTGGAGAAAAGAATCTTGCCGGGCATACCGTCCTCGGAGAAGAAAAGCTGCTCCGGGCGTGCGGAAATCTTGGCCTTGCCCGCATAGTCGCGGCGCACGGGAACACGGATTTCAAGCTCGTTTTTAATGCTCACCACGGCCTCGCCGTTTTGCGCGTTCACTTCGCAGTCAAGGAAGTTGCTCACGCCTATAAAGCCCGCGACAAACGGATTCTGCGGCTTTGCGTAAATCTCATTGGGCGTGCCTATCTGCATGATATGCCCGTCCTTCATAACGGCGATACGGTCGGAAATGGCGAGGGCTTCTTCCTGGTCGTGCGTTACGTATATTGTCGTGATGCCCAGGCGGCGCTGAAGCTTTTTGATAACCGAGCGCATCTGCACTCTAAGCTTTGCGTCAAGGTTGGAAAGAGGCTCGTCCATCAAAAGCACGCTCGGCTCTATTACGAACGCGCGCGCCAGCGCCACGCGCTGCTGCTGTCCGCCGGAAAGCTCGTTGGGCTTTCTATCGGCAAGGTGAGAAATCTGCACCAGCTCCAGCGCCTCATCTACGCGCGGGGCAATATCCTTTGCGGGGATCTTGCGCGCTTTCAAACCGTAGGCCACGTTCTCGCGCACGGTCAAGTGCGGGAAAATGGCGTAGTTTTGGAACACCATGCCGATGTCGCGCTTGTGGGCAGGTACATCGTTGATGCGCTTGTCGCCGAAGAAGAAATCGCCGCCCTCAATGGAGTTGAAGCCCGCTATCATGCGCAAAAGCGTCGTCTTGCCGCAGCCGGACGGCCCCAGAAGCGTGAAAAACTCGCCCTCGTGGATGTCCAGCGATACGCCGTTTAAGGCGGTGAAATTTCCGTAACGCTTTACCGCGTCCTTGATAATTACCTGATTGCTCATACCTTGTCCTCCGTGAATAAAGTGTATAATAAATATGAAACGAAACTACGGTTCAACAAAACGCCGTCATTTTTGTCCTCTCGGCGCTTTTTTCAGCCGTGGTTATTTAATACCGCAAGGAGGCACCATGGAAGGTGCCTCCCGCAGTAAAAACCTAAGTTAACTCAAGAAATAATCAGCCGACGGTCAGGTCGTTGAACTTCTCCTTGATGTCATCTCTGTTGTTAGCAGCGTAGCTGAAGTCGTAAGAGCCGACATTGCACTGGTCGAGGGAAACGAGACCCTGCGGCTCAACATCGGAGCGAACGGGACGGCGTGCCCAGTCAGCGTTCTGAGCAGTCTGGCACTCGGCGCTGGTAACGAAGTCGATGAACAGCTTCGCGTTCTCAACATTGGGGCAGCCCTTGATAAGAGCAACACCGTCGGGAACTGCGGAGTTGGCTTCGGGGTAAACGTAACCGATATCGGGGTTGTCGTTGTAGAGGACGGCGGACTTCTCAATGGTAACACCGAGAGCGTATTCGCCGGAAGCAACGAGCTTGTGGCAGTTGCCGGAGGAATCCTGCAGCTTGCCGTCGAGGTTAGCGATGAACTTCTCTACGAGAGCCCAACCCTCTTCAATGGTGGGCTGGCTGAAGAGCATGGTGCAAAGCTGGGTGTAAGCAGAGCCGGACTTGGAGGGAGCGCAGTATGCGATCTGACCCTTCAGAGCCTCGTTGCAAAGGCCTTCCCAAGTGGTGGGGACATCTTCCTCAGCGATGAGGGTCTTGTTGTAGATGAACACCATCGGCAGGGGGGATTCGCCTATCCAGTAACCGTCTGCATCTTTGTATGCATCGCCGATGAACTCATCGTTTGCGCAAACGTACGGCTCAAAGTAGTCGTTGTAAGCGGCAAGAGTATCAGCGCCGCCGCCCCACAGAACGTCGCCCTGGGGGTTCTCGGCTTCAGCAACGAGACGCTGGCACAGCTCGCCGGTACCGGCGGCTATAACCTCAACCTCGATGTTGGGGTATTTGTCTTCAAACTGCGCAACGCCGGCAGCGAGGGGGTCGGCATCGTGCGGGGAATAAACGACCAGCTTGCCGGTGTAGTCCGCATCGGACTTCTCGGCGGGAGCGGCCTCTTCGGCGGGGGCAGCAGCTTCCTCTGCGGGAGCGGCGGCCGGAGCTTCGGACTGACCGCAGGCGCACAGTGCGAACACCATGGTCAGAGCAAGAAGCATTGCAAGAAACTTCTTCATTTGAGTTCCTCCTATAAAAATTTTTGAAACTTGCACGGTGTTTGTCACTTTTGCGGCAAACGCCCAAGCTTTGAGACATATTATAGCACTCTTTATGTTGTTGTTCAACAAAAAAATGCAGCTTTTTTAAAAAAGTATGAAGCGCCCATGAATTGCCTGTTGATCGCCCTTCACACAAAAGCATCAAAAGTGCGCCGAAGAAATAAAAATAAACTGTAAACAAACGGATTAGAGCTTAAAACATCCGTTAAAAGTCACTCCTGCCCCTTGAAATTCCGCGCCGCGTGGTATAGAATGCGATAACTTGAAAGATGAGAATCAACTTGCGTTTATGTCTGAAAATGAGGAAAGCAAAATGAAAGCGCAGACAGTCAATCTCACGGAAGGCTCGATTACCAAAAGCATCATCAGCTTTTCCGTTCCAATATTGCTGACAAACCTTTTGCAGCAGCTTTATAATTCTATCGACAGCGCCGTTTTGGGGCAGTTTTGCGGCGATGCGGCGCTTGCCGCCGTGGGGTCTACAGGCTCGCTTATAAACCTGCTCATCGGTTTTTTCCTCGGCATCGCCACCGGTGCGGGGATACTCTACGCCATGTATTACGGCGCAGGGGACAGCGTGAGCTTGAAAAAGCTTATTGATTCTGCTATCGTGCTCAGCCTTGCCATCGGCGTTATCATGACCTTTGTCGGCACGGTGTTCACGCGCGAGCTTTTAATGCTCATGGATATGCCTGAAGAAACGCTTTCTCTTTCCGAGGAGTATTTGCGCATCTACATGGGCGGCACTATCGTCACTTTGTTGTATAATGTCGGCGCTGGACTTGTTCGCGCCGAGGGCGATTCGCTCCGCCCGCTTATTTATCTTGCAATCGGCGGCCTCGGCAACCTCGTAATGGATCTTTTGGCAGTCGGCGTTTTGAAAATGGGTGTTGCGGGCGCGGCTTGGGCTACGGTTATCGCTCAGGCGATTACGGCGGTGCTCGTCATCATCCGCCTTTGCCGCCTTAACCCGGAATACGCGCTTCGCCCGCTGCACATGAAGCCGGATAAGCTCACGCTGTGGGACGTTGTGCGAGTGTCCATTCCCTGCGGCCTGCAAAGCTCTATGTATAATATCTCAAATCTCCTTGTGCAGATAAAGATAAACGCTTTCGGTACGGTTGCCATGGCCGGGGTTACGGCCTATTCAAAGCTCGATTCCTTTATCTATATGCCTATGGAGTCGCTTTCCCTCGCCCTTTCCACCTTCGTCGGGCAGAATATCGGCGCAGGGCGCTATGACCGCATGAAAAAGGCTATCCGCGTCTCGCTCATTCTCTCGCTGGGCTGTTCGTTTGTAATGATAGCGCTTGTCTATGTGTTCTTTAACCCCCTCATGTCTATCTTCACCGATGACCCGGAGGCGGTCGCTTTCGGGCGCAGCATGATGGGCTACATACTCCCTGTTATATGGTTTTACTCGTTTATAGATATCTTCTCCGGCGCTGTTCGCGGCTCGGGGCAGACCGTGCCCGTCACGGTTATTTCCGCCGTGACAATCTGCGTTTTCCGCGTTGTGTGGATAGAGCTTTTGCTCCCGGTGTTTGAAACTATCGACATTGTGTTTTTGTGCTACCCCACCTCGTGGATACTCTGCGGCGTGATGTTCATATGGTACTATTACCGCCGCTCCATGCTCCACAAGGCTATCGCTGCCCATTCGGGCGCGGTGTACGTCGCGCAAAGCGAATGACAGCAGGGGAGACAACTATATAGAAAGAAGAATGCTTATGCACGTGAAAAAGCTTGTATCTGCCGTGACGGCGGCGGCGCTGCTGCTCGCGCTGTGCGCGTGTTCGTCGGGCAAAGTGGGCGCAACGCTGGATATCGTTTCAAACGCGGTTGAGGATATGCGCGCCTTAGAGCCTACCCCCACGCCCACTGCGCCCCCCACCGCAACGCCTGCACCCACACCCGAGCCTACCCCGACTCCCACGCCCGAGCCTACGGCCACACCCGTCCCCATGCCGACCCCGCGCACGGATATCTACCTCACGGGTGCGGCACAGGCCGACTATCTGCGTTATGCCCCGGTGTGCGCCACGCCCGATGACGAGTTGAGAAATAAATTCACCCTCGCCGCCGAGAGCGGCTTGAGCATGAAATACACCGTGGCGGACAGCTTTTCTGCTGAATTTGAAGCGGTGGTGTATACGGAAACGGCGAACACTAACTTCATGCTCACCTGCGCCGATGCCGGGGGCTTAACCGATGTGGGTATGTTCGATGTCCTGCCCGATTGCGAAATGCAGTATACCTATCTCACCGAAATAAACGGCTTTGGCAGCTGCCCTCTGACGGACTGTGTGCCCTTCGGCGGTGCTTTGCGCGCAGAGCCGGGCGACATTATCTTTTGGCTTGACGATGCGGGCACTGCCGTTAACTTCGGCATAGTCACTGCCGTGGCGGATAATTATTTTCGCATCGTCCTCTCCCGCAGTGACGGGGCAAAGGCTTCCTTTGATATCAACTGGGCAAACCTCGGCGAAAGGTGCGTTAATAACGGGGTGCTTGTGCATTTAATCTACCCCGTGGCCGAGCAAATGGTGTTTTACTTTTGCGTAAACGAGCTTGGCTACAGCGCGGCGGCGGCTTGCGGTGCGCTCGCGAATATTTATAAAGAATCCTCGTTCCGCATCTCTGCCCGTGCCGACGGCAGCTACGGCCTGTGCCAGTGGCTCGGCGATAGGCGAAGCGAGCTGACAACCTGGTGCAACACAAACGGCTTTGATTATACAACCCTCTCCGGACAACTGAGGTATATGCAGCATGAACTGGGCTTGCAAAAGTATCTGGACTTGGATTTTTACCTCATGGATTTAGGCAACACCGAGGATGATGCCTATAACGCCGCGCGCGAATGGTGCTTTAAATATGAGCAGCCGGGCGATATCGCCAATGTCGCGCGCGATAGGGGCTTGTCCGCGAAAGAGGATTTTTACCCCGTTTATTCGCAGTATGCTTTAGCGTGAAAAGGGGAGCGGAGCATGGATGTTTTGTATCATGATTCCTCCCTTGCCGTGTGCATAAAGCCTGCACGCGTTCTCTCCACCGATGAACCCGGCGGAATGCCGGAGCTTGTGCGCGCTTCCCTCGGCGGCGAAGCGCGCACGGTGCACAGGCTCGATCGCGCCGTGAGCGGGCTTATGGTGCTCGCGCGCTCCAAAAGCGCCGCAAGCGAGCTGAGCCGTCAAATCCGTGACGGGGAATTTGATAAACACTATCTCGCCGTCATTCACGGCGCGCTCGATGCGCGCGGAACGCTCCGCGACCTTATGCTGCGCGATAAAGCGCGAAAAATGTCGTTCGTTGTCGATGCGCCCGGCAAGGGCGTTCTTCCGGCGGAGCTTGAATATGAAACGATCTCCCGGTGCGGCGATATGAGCCTTGTTTGCGTTCATCTTATCACCGGGCGCACACATCAAATCCGCTGTCAGTTTGCCTCGCGCGCCTGTCCTCTCGTGGGCGATAGGAAATACGGCACGCTGACGGACGGGGAGTGCGACATTGCCCTATGGTCGCATTCTCTCTCCTTTGCCCACCCCGAAAGCGGTGCGCGCATGGATTTTTCCGCCCCGCCGCCCGCCGTTTGGCCGTGGAACGAGTTCGCGAAAGACGCGTTTTGCATCGATAATACGTGAAATCGCGCGAATGCGCATAAAAAACGTATGTAAGTTAATAATTAAACGTAAATCCGTCAATAATTCAGGTTGCAAAGGCGGTGCATATAAGTTATACTTAGTTTGAATTTTTGAAGGGTTTAACGGAATTTTAACATGACGATTTTGAAATATCTCCTCGTGCTCGTCTGCTCGTATCTTTTGGGCTCGGTGAGCGTGTCTATTTTTATCTCCAAGAATGTTTTGCGCGCGGATGTGCGTACCAAGGGCAGCGGCAACGCAGGCGCGACAAATATGGCGCGCGTTTACGGGCTTCATATGGGGCTTGTCACGCTTGCCGGGGACGCGCTCAAAGGCGCTGTGAGTATGCTTTTGGGCTGGCTTCTCTTGGGCGAGTGCGGTATGAGCGCGGCGGCGGTTAGCTGCATTTTGGGGCATTGCTACCCGGCGATGCATGAATTTCGCGGCGGCAAGGGCGTGTCCGTGGGCGCAATGGTGCTTATAATGGCGGATTGGCGTGTGCTTGCCGTGGCGGTGGTGTTCTTCGCGCTTGCGGCGGTTTTGAGCCGCAAGGTGTCGTTAGGCTCGCTCTCGGCGGCGCTGTCGGGCTTGGTTGCGGCAATCGCGCTGCATTTGAGCACGCCGCGTCTTATAATGGTGGCTTTCGCGGTGCTTTTGGTTGTTGTGCGGCACAGGGAGAATATAACGCGCTTAATAAAGCGCACCGAGCCTGATTTTTCCCTCGGCTCGACAAAGACCGCGCAAACCGCGGCGGATAAAGACGAAGCTTGATGTTGATTGTAAAACCGTCCCCGGCCACATTGCGCCGAATGCGGACGGTTTTACATTTTTTTAACCATTCCCGCAATACGTATCGTATAATATTGTATTATAAATAATAGAAATAACAGGGGGCAAAATATATGAATAAACGCGCGCTTGTTGTAGAAGATGACGGCAACATTGCCGAGCTTTTGCGCCTTTATTTGGGCAAGGACGGCTTTGATGTCATGATAGCGTCCGACGGCGGCAAAGCCAAGGCCACCTTTGATCTTTTCCAGCCGGATGTTGTCTTGCTTGACATTATGCTGCCCGTCAAGGACGGGTGGGAGGTCTGCCGCGAGATTCGCGAGCGCTCTTCCACGCCTATAATCATGCTCACGGCGAAAGGGGAGACTGCGGATAAGGTAAACGGCCTTGAAATGGGCGCGGATGACTATGTCACAAAGCCCTTTGATGTCAAAGAGCTTATCGCCCGCGTTCACGCCGTCATGCGACGCACGGATGCCGATGCGCCGGTTGAAAAGAAGCTGAGCTTTGATAAGCTCGTTATCAACCTTGATTCCTATGAGCTTATTGTGGACGGCAAGAAAATCGACACGCCGCCCAAAGAAATGGAGCTTCTTTATCATCTTGCCAGCTCTCCCAACCGCGTTTTCACCCGCAACCAGCTTCTTGACGAGGTATGGGGCTTTGACTATTTCGGCGATTCCCGCACCGTTGACGTGCACATCAAGCGCCTGAGAGAAAAGCTTGAGGGCGTGTCCGAAAGCTGGAGCTTGAAAACCGTTTGGGGCGTGGGCTACAAATTTGAGGTAATCGAGCAAGGCGCGGTATGAAAAGCATATATCTGCGCAACTTTGTCGCCACGGCGACTATGGTGGCCGTGTGCTTTCTCATTGTGGCGTTTTCTTTTATCGGCATAGGCCGAAACTATCTCATAAACGAGTACCGCGAAGTGATGATAGACTCTTCTCGTGAGGTTTCGCGCATGGCGGCGGCGATTGCGCAAAACAGCTCCCTTAAAAGCTGGGTTTTGAGCATGATGCTCTCTTCCGTCTCCAATTCCACGGGCAACCATGTTTTCATCGCCGATGCCAATGGTGCCGTTGTCGCGTGCTCGGATAATAAGCCCGTGTGCGAGCATATGGGGTACTCTCTTTCCGAAGAGCTTCTCCGCCAGCTTGACACCACCGGCATCGTCAATCAGATTACCAATCTCGGCGGGCTTTATGACAGCAACCGCTATGTCGTGGCGCAGCCCATTCTTGTCGCCGCCTCCGGCACGACCTTGGGCTATGTCTTTGTCACGAATAATATTGACAATATGCTCAGCGCGTGGTCAACGTTCCTTGAAATCGCGGCGTTTGTCACGATTGCGGTGTTTGTTGCGGCGCTTGCCATCTCGCTTGTTTACTCTAAGCGCATGGCGCGCCCCTTAGACGAGATTGCCGCTGCCTCGCGCAAGTTTGCGCGCGGCGATTTCTCCGTGCGCGTAAAGCAGGTGGAGGATTCCACAGATGAAATGGGCGCGCTTATTGAGTCTTTCAACAAAATGGCAGACTCCTTGGAAGTCGCCGAAGCTCGCCGCAGTGAGTTCATCGCGAACATCTCCCATGAGCTGCGCACGCCCATGACAACGATTTCCGGCTTTGCCGATGGGCTTCTGGACGGCACTATTCCCCACGAGGACGAGGAAAAATATCTCCGCTCCATCCGTGATGAGACCCGCCGCCTCTCCCGCCTTGTGCGCGATATGCTCGATGTCTCGCAGATGAAAGCGCGCGTTGCCGATGAAACCAAGCGCGCCGTCTTTGACCTTACGGAGCTTGTGCTGCAAACGCTTTTGAGCTTTGAGCAGCGCGCCACGAAAAAGAAGCTGGACGTTGACCCCCAGCTTCCCGATAACCACATCATGGTGCGCGCGGATAAGGACGCTATCACGCAGGTTATTTATAATCTTCTTGATAACGCCGTAAAGTTTGCCCACGAGGGCACCTGCATCACTGTCCGCCTCTATAAAGATAACGGCAAGGCGTATGTTTCCGTCAAGGATGTCGGCGAGACTATCCCGCCGGACGATTTGCCCTTTATCTTTGACCGCTTTCATAAGTCCGACCGCTCCCGCAGTCTTGATACAAGCGGCGTGGGGCTCGGGCTGTATCTCGTCAAGAGCATTATAAACAGCCATGACGAGGATATAGCCGTCCGCAGTGAGGACGGCGTGACCGAATTTGTGTTCACGCTCCCACTGGTATAAATAATCGAGGGTTTGATATGAGTAATAATGAATGGTACACCGGCGAAAGCTGGTATGCCCCGCTTAAAAAAGAGGGAAAGAAGAGCGCAGATAAACAGCCCCGCCGCTCCCGCCGCCGTGGCTGGACAACGCCGCGCGTTATCGGGTGCATAGTGCTTGTGCTCGCCTTGATTATCGGCACATCCCTTGCCTTTGCCAATCGCCCGGCGGGTATTATCTCGTTCTCGTTCGGCTCCGGTAACGGCGATGCGTCCTTTGATGATTTGCCCGACAATCCCGATGACTTTTTTGGCTCTTACTATACCGTCACCGATACCGATGTTGCCGAAATCAATATCCCCCGTGCGGATATAACCACCTCGTTCCGCTTAGCCTCTTCCGCGCATGACGATACCGAGCTTACGCTCAATGAGCTTTATAACCGTTGCGCCCCGTCCGTTGTCGCGATTTACGGCTATGTGGACGGCAAGAGCGGGTTTTATTGGGGTACGGGTATCGTTTTGAGCGAGGACGGTCTTATCCTCACCAATACCCATATTATCGACGCCTGTGACCGTGTCGGCGTAAAGCCGTATGATAATGTCGAGTATGAAGCCACCTTGGTCGGCGCGGACGCGCTCAGTGACATCGCGGTTTTGAAAATTGACGCAACAGGGCTAGCGCCGGCGCAGTTTGCCGCAGGGTCTGAGCTTGCCGTGGGCGATAAAGTCGCCGCGATAGGCAACCCCTTGGGTGAAAACTTCCGCGCCACCATGACGGACGGTATAATCTCCGCCATTGAGCGCGGCATAACCTACAAGGGTCACAGCATGACCGTTTTGCAAACCAACACCGCCATAAACGAGGGTAATTCCGGCGGGCCGCTCTTTAATATGTACGGGCAGGTTGTCGGCATCACCAATATGAAGATGATCTCCAATTATTCCAGCATCGAGGGCATCGGCTTTGCTATACCCAGTAATACGGCCATCGGCGTTGTTAACTCCCTTCTTCAGTACGGCGAAGTGCGTGGCCGCCCCAGCATCGGCATCACCGTCGGCGCTATCCCGCAAACCGCCGCCGAGAAATACGGCTTGCCCGAAAACGGCCTTTATGTTTCCGAGGTTACGCCCGGCTCTGACGCTGAAAAGCAGGGCATAAAGGCGGGGGACATTATCCAAAAGGTCAATTACCAAGATGTCAGCACCACTTCGGAGATTAATGATATTAAAAACACCCTTGAAGTCGGCGATGTCATGATTTTTTCCGTTTGGCGTGACGGCGAGGTAATGGAGTTTGCCGTTTCCCTCATGGATACCAACGATTTGTACGCAGGTAAATAACGATGTATTAACGGGCGAGCACTCCTCGCCCGTTTGCTTTGCCCCCTCTTGTCTCTCCCACCGGGAGAGGTGTCACGGCGGAGCCGTGACGGAGAGTGCAAAACGCATGAAAGGGCAGGACGCAAATCTCCTATGCATTTTTATGCGTTATTTACGATAACACGCGGCAAAGAATCCGCTTTCTTTAACACATCGCCGAATTACATTGTTCCTCTTGCATTTTCTTTTACGCTGTGCTATATTAAATTCACAACATAATATTTCCGTTGAAGCCTGCAGGATCGCAAGAGACTGTCGGCGGAGGAAACTCTGGAGAATCCCATTAAGGGTGCCGAAGGTGCAAGAGCGCAAGCTCGAATCTCTCAGGCCAAAGGACAGAGCGGGTATACGATATTTCCATACGTGGATTGTCGGAGGCTCATTTTCCGGAGTTGCTGTTTTAAGCAACTTTATTTTTTTATCTTAGGAGGTACTCCCAATGTCGTTACTCAGTATTGTGCAGAAAATCAATATGTATCTTTCCGACTATATCCTAATAGTGTTGCTTGTCGGAACAGGGCTGTTTTTCACGGTGAAAACCCGCTTTGTGCAGGTGCGCTGCTTCAAAGAGGGCTGGAACAGAACCTTCGGCAGCTTCAACCTCAACGGCGGCAAGCAGGAAAAGGGTATAAGCTCTTTCCAGGCTCTCGCCACGGCCATCGCCGCGCAGGTCGGCACGGGTAATATAATCGGCGCTTCCGGCGCTATCCTCATCGGCGGCCCCGGCGCAATCTTTTGGATGTGGATAATCGCGTTTTTCGGCATGGCAACTATCTATTCCGAAGCCGTTTTAGCGCAGGAAACGCGCGTCACCTTTGCCGATGGGTCTATCCACGGCGGCCCCGTTTACTATATCCGCCGTGCGTTCCCGAATGCTTTCGGCAAATTCCTTGCCGGGTTCTTCGCCGTTGCGCTCATTCTCGCCCTCGGCTTTATGGGCTGCATGGTGCAGTCTAACTCTATCGGCGAAACCTGCGCCAACGCCCTCAATGTCCCGGCGTGGTCTGTCGGCATTGTCGTCACGCTCATTTCCGTGTTTATCTTCATCGGCGGCATTCAGCGCATCGCGTCCGTCACGGAGAAAATGGTTCCGTTCATGGCGGGTCTGTACATAATCGGCGGCCTTGTCATTTTGGTAGCTCGTATTCAGTATATCCCCGAAACCATTGCAATGATCTTCAAATATGCCTTTGCCCCCAACGCCTTAATCGGCGGCTCGCTTGGTTATGCGCTCAAAACCGCTATCAGCCAAGGCGCGAAGCGCGGCCTTTTCTCCAACGAAGCCGGTATGGGCTCTACGCCTCACGCCCACGCAATGGCGAACGTCAAGAATCCGCACGAGCAGGGCACGGTTGCCATGATCGGCCTTTTCTTTGATACCTTTGTTGTTTTAACCATGACCTCTCTTGTCGTCATCTCCACGCTCTATGCGGGCAACGGCCCTCTTGCCTCCGGCGCGGCTGAGGGAATAAGCAAAACCAACATGGCGCAGCTTGCTTTCTCCTATGTCCTCGGCGATACTGTCGGGCCTATCTTCGTTGCGGTGTGCCTTTTCTTCTTCGCCTTTTCCACCGTCATCGGCTGGAACTTCTTCGGCAAGGTCAATGTGGAATACCTCTTCGGTAAAAAGGCCGTTCCCGTCTATTCCGTCATCGCCGTGTGCTTTATCTTCCTCGGCTCTTGCCTTTCCAATGACCTCGTTTGGGAGCTTACCGATATGTTCAACTTCATCATGGTCATCCCCAACGTCATTGCCTTGCTCGCCCTCTCGTCCCTCGTCATCGCGGCAAGCAAAACTACCGACAAATCCGACAGCCTGAAAAAATAAGGTTGATACATACATAAAGAGCGGAGCAAAACACGTGTTTTGCTCCGCTCTTTGTATGCTTTTCACACCGCTTTTAGCTTCGCGCGGAACGTTATATCGTTTCCGTTGTTGTTTTCGGCTTCTATTGTGCCCTTGTGCGCCTCGGCTATCGCCTTTGCAATGGATAGGCCGTTGCCGTCGGTGGAGCTGGCGCGCGCTCCTCGTCCAGCTGAGATAAGGCCACCATGCTGTGCTTTCTCGGCGTAACGGCGTATCTGTAATCCTTGTAAAAGCCTGTTTCGCGCCATCGGTCTCGTCAAAGCTTTTTAACGCGCTCTTGACTTCCTGCGTGCAAAAAGTTAAAATGTATGCAAATTATCATTCGGCCTTGCCTCGTGCGTCATTTCACGCACCTGCACCTTGGTCGCTAGGAGCATAGCTATGTCGAATCCCGAACAACACACGCATACCCATATTCATGCAGACGGCACTGCGCATACCCATTCCCACGCCCACGCCCACGCGCATGAGCACACCCAAACCAAGTCTGTTGTGAATCGCCTTGCTCGCGCGATAGGGCATTTGGAATCCGTAAAGCGCATGGTGGAAGAGGGGAGAGACTGCTCCGAAGTCCTTGTGCAGATCGCCGCCGTCCGCTCCGCGCTCAACAATACCGCCAAGCTTATAATCAAGGATCATATCGAGCATTGCATCTCCGATGCCGCCAACGGCACCCAAGAGCTGCAAGAGCTAAACGACGCAATAGATAAGTTTATATGAGCTCATAACTTGCGCCACAATTCACAACAAATCAAATAATAAAATCTCTCCCGTGTTCGGCTCAATGGTCGAATATGGGAGAGGTTTTCTCTTGTCACGATTGACAAGTCCTGCCGGCTTTGGTAGAACAACCTTTCCCCGAAAGGGGTAGGACGTTACCATATACGGTAGGCGGTTAGCCTCTCCACTCCGGAGAGGACTTCTGCCCTCTCCAATGCGAGGGGGTGAGGCTATGCAGACTACATACTCAGAGCTGTTTCAGTTCTGCCTTGTGATAATTGGCATTGTTGGTCTGTTTATACAGGCAAAAAAGAAGTAACCACCCAGGCTTCCAACTTGGCGGTTACTTCTTGTAACTAACATGAGGGGCTAACCTTTTACCGGTAGCGTCCTTTTTCTATGTTCATTATATTCAACCAAACAGCGCTTGTCAAGCGTATAAGCGTTGTTTTTCACTGATTACAAGGAGTGAGTTAATGCTGTGTCAGCTGTCGCCGACATGATGTATTGCTAACTCAAAGTGATGTTGCTCATTCTATTGGTAATGATGCGCGGCTTTGCCCCTAATGCGGCAAAGCCGCGCATCATCAGCGAAGCGTCATCATTGGGCAACACCCAATATCAGCTGCCCATAGGGCAAAACATTATTCTACCATAGAAGAAAAGTACTGCACAAAGTCCGGTTAAGAGCAAAAAACCGAATCAAAGCCCAGCCGTAGGCGAGTTTGATTCGGAAAGGAAAAACAACACTGTCGGTCAATCAGGTGTCGCTTGCGGCGACTGATGACCTCACAGTGTTGTTTTGACATGGTGGAGAGTGGCGGACTCGAACCGTCGACCTTCCGCGTGTGAGGCGGACGC
>CAZGFK010000029.1:0-19085 GCA_964524815.1 uncultured Oscillospiraceae bacterium | reverse complement strand
CATTTTCACGGAGTGTGAAACGCATGGTCAAACGAGGAGATATTTATTACGCCGATCTTAGCCCCGTGGTGGGCAGCGAGCAGGGCGGAATGCGCCCGGTGCTCATCGTGCAAAACGACACCGGCAACAAACACAGCCCCACGGTTATCGCCGCGGCCATTACAAGCCAAATCGGCAAGGCGCGCCTACCCACGCACATAGAGCTGACGGCGCAATCCGTAGGATTAAACCGCGACAGCGTGATATTGCTGGAGCAGATACGCACGATAGACAAATCCCGACTGCGCGAGCGCATGGGGCGGCTGGATGACGCGGCGATGAACGCCGTGGACAACGCCCTTGCGGTGAGCTTCGGGCTGCATTGACAAAGGAACATTATACTCCGCTCCCTGCTCATATAATCGGGCAGGGAGTTTTATAATATGCGGAGGGTGAAAAAATGGAATATCCTTTGATGATAAACGGGGTGCGGCGCGGGGCGGTGCGCGTGACGCAAGAGGGGCTGTACACCGTGTTTGAAGCCGAGGCCGAGGGAACGGAGCAAGCGCCCGTGCGCCTCGCCCTTTACGGCGGCGGGGAAGAGGGCTATCTCGGCGTTATGCAGCCCTGGAGCGGCGGGATGTTCCTGCGCCGCAGGATGAGCCGCACGGAGCGGGCGAAAATGCCGCGCGAAATAGAATACGCCGCGCCCGCCGGGGAACAACGCGGCGCGCTCACTGCGCCCGAACGCACGGAGCGCGAGCCGGAGCGCACCGAGATTGAAAAAAACGAAGAGCGCGAGGTAATCCCCTCTCACGAAGCCGAACGGCGCGACATGGCGAGCGAGGACGCAGAGGGCAAGGGGCTGCTGTGGTTTTCGCGCCCGGACGGGACGCTGACGGCCTTTGACGGGGAGAGGAGCATAATCGCCTTGCCCACGCACGCACCCGGCGACATGGGGCGCGCCGTGATACGCGAGATAAACGGGAAAAGGTATATGTTATTTCGCTATTGAGAACGCGGGAAAAGCATGGTATAATATGATAATATACAGACACATAGGGAGGACAACACCATGCAAATGACAGATTTAATCGCAAAAAAGCGTGACGGCGGGAAGCTGACGCGCGATGAGATAGAATACATGATTCAAGGCTACACGCGCGGCGAGATACCCGATTATCAGATGTCAGCCATGTGCATGGCGATATACTTTATCGGCATGGAGAGCGATGAAATACTCGCGCTGACGCTGGCGATGGAGCACTCCGGCGACACGCTGGATTTAAGCCCGATAGTCGGCATAAAGGGCGACAAGCACTCCACCGGCGGCGTAGGCGACAAGACGAGCCTTATTCTTTGCCCGATGGTGGCCGCGTGCGGAGTGAAAATCGCGAAGATGTCCGGCCGCGGGCTGGGGCACACGGGCGGCACGATAGATAAGCTCGAAAGCTTCCCCGGCTTTTCCACCTCGCTGACGGATGAGGAATTTTTCAACAACGTCAACAAGCTCGGCATCGCGATTATCGGCCAAACGGCTGACCTTGACCCCGCCGACAAGAAGCTTTACGCCTTGCGCGATGTGACAGGGACAGTGCCGAGTGTGCCGCTTATTGCAAGCTCTATCATGTCGAAAAAGCTCGCATCGGGCGCGGATGTAATAGTGCTTGATGTAAAATGCGGCTCGGGAGCATTCATGAAAACCGAGAAAGAGGCGCGCGTGCTGGCCGAGACGATGGTGGAGATAGGCAAGGGCGCGGGGCGCAAGGTTGCCGCGTGCATAACGGATATGGATCAGCCGCTCGGTCGCTACGTGGGAAACGCGCTGGAAGTCAAGGAAGCGATAAGCGTACTCAAGGGCGAGACAAAGGGCGAGCTTTTGGAGCTGTGTTTGACGCTGGGAAGCTGCATTTTGACGCTCGGCGGCATGGCAAATGATAACGCCGAGGCGCGCGTAATGCTGCAAAACGCCGTTGACAGCGGCGCGGCACTTGAAAAGCTGGGCGATTTCATCGCAGGTCAGGGCGGCGACAGGCACGATGTTACCGACACTTCCCGTCTCCCCGCCGCGCGCGTAATCGCCGAGGCGAAAAGCCCCGTGAGCGGCTATGTGGCGCACATCGAGGCGGACGAGGTGGGCATGGTTTCAATGCACCTCGGCGGCGGACGCGCAACCAAGGAAAGCGAAATCGACCTCTCGGTAGGCGTTATACTGCGCAAAAAGGTGGGCGAATACGTCACTGACGGTGAAGTGCTGGGCGAAATTCATGCGGCAAACGAAGCAGACGCGGAAAAGGCCGTCGAGGCGCTTATCGCGTGCTACGAATTCACCGACAAGGCCGTAGAAACGCCGAAGCTGATAAAGCAAATTATTATGTAAACCTCAGCGAACATCATTTTCGCATTACTATTATACATAAGCGAAGCAAAAATGCTTCGATAACATCATTTTATACACACGGAGGTGGGAGAGATGAAACGGATTGCGGCGGCAGTGTGCGCGCTGGCGGTTGCGCTATGTCTCTCCCCCTCTGCCTTTGCGGACACGGCGCTGACCAGACCCGGGCAAGCCCAGCGCACGTACATCACGACAGAGGAGTTTGAAAGCTATCGCGCCGATTTTTATTTAAGCGCGGTGAGCAAGCTTGCCCGCGAGGGGGACGATTTGGCGCTGTACTTCGATTCCTCGGAGATTTTACTGCGCGGCTTTTTCGCCACGCGCGAGGAGCGGCGCGGTCTGGCCTTTGCGGACGGCGCTGTAATCTCCGCCGACGATTTTGACGAAAACGGCCAATTCACCGGCAAATACCACTCCGGCTTTGCCGTGAAGAGGAGCAATGCCGAGCCGAAAACGCTCGGCACGGGCGAGAAGAAAGCGACCGTGACCGTGAAAAAGCAGCACAACATAAACGAGATTACCTCGTCCGATGGTGCGGCGGTATACGGTACTCTGCGCGCCGCCGCCCTCGCCGCCGCCGATGAGCGCACCGCGCTCGGTTGCAGCTGGAACGACATTGACGCGATAAGCTTCGACTTGGAAGTGAACGATGACGGCAGTGTAACGCTTATAAGAGAAACAACGGAATGCGCAAACGGTGTGACAATAATAAACCGCCGCCCGGACACCGTACACGCCGCCGACAACAGCACACTTGTGCCTGTCGGGCGCGGGCGGGCTAGCCTAAGCTACAAAAACGCCTTGGGCGAAGCCTTGCAGACGCTGAGCATACGCGTAACGGACGATAAGGGCGCACTTAATATAGAATGCACCTGCCAAGAATGCGGCGGCGAGCAGGGAGAAAAGCTACATATGCTGCCCTGCGGGCATTATAGCTGCCGCATTGAGGACGCGGGCGCGCACCGCGTGGCCGAATGCAGCATAGCCGGGCACTGCACCACGGACGGCGCTTCGCACGGCAAATGCTCCAACTGCTTAAAGCCTCTTTGCACCGGCAACGGTCACGGCACGGGCATATGCCGACACGAGCACACCTGGCAGCAATACTCCTACCGTTCCCCCTCGGCGACAGAGGCAGGCGAATCCGTTGCAAAATGCATAAGCTGCGGAATCACCTACTCGCAAATTCTGCCCGCAACCGGCGGCTGAGAGGGCATTTTGGCAGTATTTTGACACATGAGCCGTATTTTGTGCAATTTTACCGCAATATCGTTATATATTTGGAATTAACTGTGGCGTGACAAAGCCGCAAAAATGTCGTATGATTTTAATGGATATTTGTAAACATCTTTATAATGGGAGTTGAAGCCCTGCCTGTTTTGAAGAGGTACGACATATGAGCAAGAGCAGCTTTGACCTAAAAGCAATATTGGATATTCCGCGCTGGGAGAAGATGATGGATGTGCTGGCCGCGGCTACGGGCACGGCCATTATCACCATCGACTACAAGGGCATCCCCGTGACAAAGCACAGCATGAGGACGGAGTTTTGCTCCGTCATTCGCGAAAACCCGATATCCCGCAAGCGCTGCTACAAGTGCGACTCGCTGGCCGGGTTGGAAGCCACACGTCTTAACCGTCCGTTCATCTACCTTTGCCACTGCGGAATTGTTGACGTTGCCGTGCCGATAATCGTGGGCAATCAGTACCTCGGCGCGCTGATGTTCGGTCAGGTGCGCCTTGCGCACGGGTCTGACGCGAAGGTGGAGCGCCTTGTGAACGAAATAAGCTCGTTTTCCGGCGAATCCGAGCACGCGGCCACGGAGCTGAAGGAACTATACCAAAAGCTGCCCGAAATGGAGTATGACAGGATAAAAAACATCGCGGATATGCTGTTTGCACTGGTGCAGTACATAGTAGACAAGGCCGTGGAAAACCGCGCGGAAAAAATGAGCTACGAATGGAAGCTGCGCCGTCTGCCCGGCGCGCCGCAGGACATTCCCGTGGAGATCCCGGAGCTGTCACTGCCGGAAGAGGACGGGTACGGCAAGGAGATAAGCGCCGTGCTGAAAAACAGCCCCGTTTACCCCGCCGTGCTGTACGTTGAGGCGCATTTGAACGAGCTTATCCCCATGCAGGAAATGGCGGAGCTTTGCCACCTGAGCCGGAGCTACTTTTCGCGCCTTTTCCGCCAAGATGCGGGTGAAAACTTCACGGATTATGTAAACCGCAAGAAAATAGAGCGCGCCAAGGAGCTATTGCGCAACGGCGCGGACAGCGTAGGCTCGATTGCTGGCGAGCTGGGCTTTGTGGACACGAGCTATTTTGTAAAGCTCTTCAAGCGCTTCGAGGGCGTTACCCCGCTGGCATACAGGAAACAAAAACGGTGAGATTATAATAAGAGGGCGAGTTACGCGCCCTTATTATAATTTCAGCCGTGAAATTATAATAAGAATAATTCAGAGGATTTTACACGTACCGTTGTTTACGGTGCGTGTTTTTGTTATATGGGCGAGGTTTTGTGAAAAGTGTACAAAATTATCAACTCAAGTTTGTTTAAGATAAAAATTTGTCAGATTTTGAGGGCAAAATCGTTATATAGGTCAAAATCGTACCGCAAATTTGTCACAAATGGAAGAAAACGCAGTTAATGACTTTTGGCAAAGTGACCAGTAGAATAAAATTACGCTGAATACCGCGAAAAACGGTATAAAAACTCTAAAAATCTAATTGGGAGGAAACAAAAAATGAAACTCAAAAAGAACGCAAAATTTTGGGTTTGCTTAGCTTTGGTTCTCTGCCTTGTCAGCATGATAATGGCTTCGGCCATCCAAGGCAGCTGGGGCAAAGTGAGCGTCTCTGAGCTTCGCCTCGTAGACAAATCCGGCTATGAGGTAAGCACACTTCTCTACAAGCCCGCCACTGCAACGGCGGAAACCCCCGCGCCGTGCATACTCACGGTTGAGGGCTGGTACAACAACAAGGAAATGCAGGATCTCTACTCCGTAGAGTATGCCCGCCGCGGCTACGTGGTTATCGCAGTTGATATGCACGGACACGGCGATTCCGAATCCACCGATTCCGCCGGGCTTTACACCTCTGCTGTCGGCCTTGATGCGGCAGTAGAGCTTGCCGGTACTCTCCCCTACGTTGACAACACCAAGATAGGCGTTACCGGCCACTCCAGCGGCGGCGCAGCCTGTGACATGGCAATAAGCATTGACAATGAGCGCGAAACCCCGCTCATCTCCGCAGTGCTCTTCCAAGCTTCCACTTGGGTAGACGATACCGGCGTTGACCACAGCAGCGACCTTGCCGGCCGTCACGCAGGCATTATAGCCGACCTTTACGATGAGTTCTTCTTCTGGACGGAAGATCAGATTATCCCCACCAAGTTCCTCTCCAGCGCAGACGCTAAGAATTTTGTAAACTTCAATAACGGCGCAGACGGCGTTGATGATGTCGTTGCGGGTCAGTACTACGAGCAGGACGGGCTTATCCGCGTTATCTATCAGCCCGATTGCACTCACCCTTGGGTTCACTTCTCCGCCACTTCCGTGGGTCACGGCATTCAGTTCTTTGAGGACGCTTTCGGCGCGCCCAATGCCATTGCTCCCGACAATCAGGTTTGGCAGTGGAAAACCGCTTTTAACTTCCTCGGCCTTGTCGGCATTATAATTTTCGTGCTGGCGTTTATGTGCCTGATGCTCGACACCAAGTATTTCGGCGTATTGAAAGCCGAAAAAGAAGTTGAAGCGCTTGAAGTAAAGGACGGCGCGGGCAAGGCTTGGTTCTGGGGTTCGCTCGTACTGTGCGCTATCTTCTCCGGCTTGAGCTACTACTGGACTATAACCAATGTCTACTCCAAGACTACTCCGTTCTTCGTACAGACCGGACCTCTCACCACGGGCGTATGGTGCGTACTTTGCAGCGTGTTCGCAATAATCGTTTTGAGCGTATACTACTTTACTTACGGCAAGAAAAACGGCTTTGACCTTGCCGCGCGCGGCGTGACTATCAGCCTGAGCCGCCTGTGGCGCACGATAGTGCTGGCTGTCCTTACAACCGCACTTGCGTTCCTCATTCTCTTCTTTGCGGATTACTTCTTCAAGTCCGACTTCCGTCTGTGGATACTGACGCTGAAAGCGTTTGACGCAGACAAGGTTATCATCGGGCTGAGATATCTGCCGCTGTTCCTGCTGTTCTACGTGGTTAACTCCGTTTCGTTTAACTGCTTCAACTTCAACAACATCGGCGGCAAGCTCAACACCGCTCTGTTGGGGCTGTTCAACGCACTGGGCGCACTCGGCTTCATCGCGATTCAGTACGGTACGTTCTTCAACACCGGTGCTTTGAAGTGGTATTCAACCGAGGGCTACCGCATAAGCGGCATTTGGCTCTACCCCGCGTGCATATACCTCTTTGTCACTCCGTTTATGACGCGCTTCATATACAAAAAGACAAAGAATCCGTATCTGTGCGCAATTGTTAACGCAATACTCATCACCATGATGTGCGTTGCCAATACCACAACTGTTCTCGGCGGCGGTGCCGTTGTTGCAGCTAACTACTGATTCACTCCTAACGGGAACAGGCTGCCTAACCCCTCGCAGTCTGTTCCCGATTTTTTCACAAAAACTGCATAATGTATCTTGAAAAAGCAGTGGGATATGTTATATAATGTCGCTATAACAAAAACCTTATAATAAAAAGATATATTATCGGAGGCTTAAACATGATACTCGATTGCACAAAGTACACCGGCCAATGCGAATGCGGGCGCGACCATGAGCTTAGAACAAAGCTCGTCGTATGCGAATACGGCGCGCTGAAAGCATTTGACAAGTATATGGCTGACTGCGGCCTTTCCGGCTATCGCACGGTCATTTACGACACAAACACTTATAATCTCCCCACCATGACTCATATCCCCGCCGACGAGGAAATCATTCTCGAAGCACAGGGGCTGCACAGCGAAAAGGGCATGATAGAGGACATGATGAAAAAGCTTTCGCGCAAGCCGGATTACATCGTGACCGTCGGCGGCGGGACGCTTATGGACTTTGCGCGCTACAGCGCTTGCAAGCTCGGCATTCCGTTTGTCGCCGTGCCGACTATCGTTTCCTCCGACGGGTTTACGGCGGACATCTGCTCTATCATAATTGACGGGCAGAAAAAGTCTATCCCCATGCAGGCCGCAGATGCCGTTATCTGCGATATGGACATTGTCTCCGGCGCGCCGATGTTCCTTACCATCGCCGGTGTGCAGGACATTCTTGCAAAATACGTCTCCATTGCCGACTGGAAGATAGCCCACATCGTTTCGGGTGAATACTTCTGCGAAAAGGTCTGCGCAATGGCGCAGGAAGCGCTTGACATCATGGAGCGCTGCGCAAACGACCTCGCCGAGGGCAAAGCGCCCGACTTTGAGGCCATGGCTTACACGCAGATGCTCTCCGGGCTTACTATGCAAATTCTCTCCAACAGCCGCGCCGCGTCCGGCGCTGAGCACCTTGTGGCGCACCTTGTGGAGATGAAGCCGCGCGGATTTGAGCGCGCACACGGAATGCACGGGGAGTGCGTGGGTGTCGGCACTATCATGTGCGCAAAGGCGTATCACGAGCTTGCCGCGCGCGAGGATATAGAGGTCAAGCCCTTTGAGGCACTGGACGAGGCTTGGGTGCGCGATGTGTTCGGCTCTCTTGCAGACGGGATATTCAAAGAAAACGAGAACGATGTGCTCAAAACCTTTGCCCCGGAAAGCATCAAGGAGCATTGGCAGGAAATCCGCGAGGTTATCGCCACTATTCCGTCCGCCGAGGATCTCATTGCGCTTTACACCAAGATCGGCGCGAAGCACTCGCTTGCAGAGCTTGACATCGACGAGAGCGTGAGCGGGGAATTTCTTGATATCTCCTCCGCTATCCGCAACCGCCTGACCTTTGCAAGAATGACGAGACTTATCGTTAAATAATCTGCATTCTATACCACGGGTGGGTTGCGCCTCCCGTGGTTTTTTTATAGACAGTTTAAGCATCGTATGCTATTATAAATACACTCTAAAAGGAGTTTCTGCCATGAAGTACATAATGAGCCTGGATCAAGGCACAACAAGCTCCCGCTGTATCCTGTTCGACAAGGCAGGGCATATTTGCGCCAGCGTACAAAAGGAGTTTGCGCAGATTTTCCCCAAGCCCGGCTGGGTAGAGCATGACGCAACGGAGATTTGGAACGTGACGCTTGAGGTGTCGCACGCGGCGCTGGATAAGCTGGGGATTACGGCGGCGGATGTGGCCGCGATAGGCATCACAAACCAGCGCGAAACCACGCTTATATGGGACAAAGCCACGGGCGAGCCGATTGCAAACGCGATAGTTTGGCAATGCCGCCGCACGTCCGACATTATAGACGCGCTTGTGGAAGCCGGGCACAGCGACACGATACGCGCGAAAACCGGCCTTGTGCCAGATGCGTACTTCTCCGGCTCGAAGATAAAATGGCTTTTGGATAACGTTGACGGTGCGCGTGAGCGCGCCGAACGCGGGGAGCTTCTTTTCGGCACTATTGACACTTGGCTCATTTGGAAGCTGACCGGCGGGCGCGTACACGTGACCGATTGCACCAACGCCAGCCGCACCATGCTTTATAACATTCACGAGCTTTGCTGGGACGAGGAGCTTTTGCGCCTTTTGGATATCCCCGCTTCGCTTCTGCCCGAGGTCAAGCCCTCCAGCTGTGTTTACGGCAAGACGGAGTTTGAATTATACGGCGGCGAAATCCCCATTGCAGGCGCGGCGGGCGACCAGCAGTGCGCACTCTTCGGTCAAAGCTGCTTTGCACCCGGCGAAATGAAAAACACCTACGGCACGGGCTGCTTCCTTTTGATGAACACCGGGCGCGAGATTGTCGAGAGCAAAAACGGGCTTGTGACAACCGTGGCCGTTGGGTTTGAAGACCATGTGGAATACGCGCTTGAGGGCAGCATATTCATGGGCGGGGCGGCTATACAGTGGCTTCGCGATGAGCTGGGCGTGCTCACCTCTGCCGCGGAAAGCGGGCAGTACGCCGTGGCCGTGGGAGACACGGCGGGCGGGTATGTTGTGCCGGCGTTCACGGGGCTTGGCGCGCCGTACTGGAGCCAGCGGGCGCGCGGGGCAATAGTGGGCGTGACGCGCGGCTTCGGCAGGGCGCACCTCGTGCGCGCAACGCTGGAAGCGATAGCGTACCAAACCTACGACATAGCCCGCGCCATGGAGCAGGATTCCGGGATTAAAATAACCTCGCTGAGAGTGGACGGCGGCGCGTGTGCAAACGATTTTCTCATGCAGTTTCAAAGCGATATGCTCGGCTGTGACGTTGTGCGCCCGAGCTGCATAGAAACCACCGCCTTGGGCGCGGCCTACCTCGCGGGGCTTGCCGTGGGCTACTGGGCGGATCTTGACGATATCCGCGCCAACTGGGCGGCGGACAGGACCTTTTCCCCCGTCATGCTTGACGACAAGCGCGAAATGCTTTTGCGCGGGTGGCACAAGGCCGTTAAATGCGCCCTTATGTGGGCAGAGGAGGATTAACACACACATGGATTACACAAAGATTAAGGAATGCGAGCTTTTCCTGTTCGACATGGACGGGACGCTCTACCTCGGCGACAATGTTTATCACGGCGCGATTGAGCTGATGAATGATCTTCCCGCTTTGGGGAAAAAGTATATATACCTCACCAACAACTCTTCCCGCGCGGGCGAGGATTACATCACGCGTCTGCGCCGTTTGGGCTTTCCGTGCGAAAGGGAGAATGTGTTCACATCCGGCATGGCAACCGGAATGTACCTCAATCAGCGCTACCCCGGCGCGAAGGTTTACCTTGCCGGGACTAAGGCATTCTACCGCGAGCTTGTAAGCTACGGGATTGACCTTATAAACGACGAAAACGGACACACCGAGCTTGACGAAGCGGACGTTGTTGTGCAGGGCTTTGACACGGAGCTTGTCTATGAAAAGCTTGAGCGCGCCTGTCACTTCCTGCGGCGGGGCGCGGCGTTCATCGCGGCGAATCCCGACTGGGTATGCCCCATGCCGGCGGACGAGGTTTTGCCCGACTGCGGCAGCATTTGCGCGCTTTTGACGGCCTCTTCCGGCAAAGAGCCGACCTACATCGGAAAGCCCAACCGCAACATGATAGATGTTATTTCCGCCATGACGGGCATACCCAACGAAAAAATATGCGCCGTCGGCGACAGGCTTTATACCGACATCGCCGTGGCGCAAAACGCCGGGGCGCGGAGCGTATTAGTGCTCTCGGGCGAGACTACGGCCGAAATGGCCGAGCAAGCCGAGAGACAGCCCGATTATATTTTAGCAGACGTTCACGAGCTGCACACCGTATTGAGAGGATAAGCATCACCCTAAATGACTATGAAAGCTACGTACCTTTTGCCCGTTGCGCTGTTTTTGCTTTTGAGCGTATTTTTCCTGGGGCTTCCCAATCTCAAATACTGCACCCTGCCGAGAGACGAAAAATGCCCGCGCGCTTTAACGCGCGCGGACGCGCTCATTATGGCGCTTATAAGCGTGATATATGCCGCCCTTGCCTTTACCGGCTTGGGCTACAACTATTCCCCGGAAAGCTTTGCGTTTCTCGGCGGCGAGAGCGCCGTTATTGAGCTTCCGGGCGATGTGCATCCGAGCCGGATTATGCTCTTTTCCGGCGTGGGCGAGGGCGTATACACCGTGGAATACTCTTCCGACGGCATAGCTTGGGAGTACATGGGCGAATTTGAGCAGGACTACACGCAGGTTTTGAAGTGGAACGGGCTTATCCCCGAAACGCTGTCCGAGCCGCCGAGGTACGTGCGTATTTCCGGCACGGGGGGCGCATATTTGGGCGAGGTCTGCTTTTACGACGGAGACGGCGCGGCTATCCCCGCGCGCGGCGCGGATGAGATTGCTCAGCTTCTCGTAGACGAGGCCGACACCGTACCTGCGCGGCAAAACTTCCTCAACTCCACGTATTTTGATGAAATCTACCATGCGCGCACGGCGTGGGAGCACCTCAACGGCGTGTATCCTTACGAGATTTCTCACCCGCCGCTCGGCAAGCTGATAATCGGGCTCGGTATCTCGCTTTTCGGCATGACCCCGTTCGGCTGGCGCTTCATGGGCACGCTGTTTGGCGTGCTGATGCTGCCGGTGATGTATATTCTCGTGAAGAAGCTTTTCGGCGGGCGCGCCGTGCCGAGCGTATGCACGGCGGTGTTTGCCTGCGACTTCATGCACTTTGTGCAAACGCGCATCGCCACAATCGACACTTACAGCGTAATGTTTATTATGCTGATGTACCTTTTTATGTTCCTCTTCCTGCAACGCGCAAACGGCACTAAGCCCCCGCGCCGTGCAGGCGTTTACCTTGCGCTGAGCGGCGTGTGTTTCGGCTTGGGCGCGGCCTCGAAGTGGACGAGCATTTACGCCGGGGGCGGGCTTGCAGTGCTGTGGGGCGCGTATTGGGTCGTCAATCGGCGGCGCGGGTTCAAGGCGTTTATTAAAAACGCGCTTTTCTGCGCGGTGTTTTTCGTGCTCGTTCCCGCCGTGATTTACTATCTCAGCTATACGCCCTACGGGCAGGCTCTCGGCATGAGCGCGCCGGGTATGTACTTTTCCGGGGATTATATGCGCATTGTGCTTGATAATCAGAGCTTTATGTACTCTTACCACTCCGGCCTTGTCGCCGAGCACCCGTATTCTTCCGTGTGGTATCAATGGCTGCTGGATATCCGCCCGATACTTTATTATTTAGACTATTTTGATGACGGTACGCGCTCAAGCTTCGGCGCGTTTGTCAACCCCGCGCTGTGCTGGGGCGGGCTTTTGAGCCTTTTTGTGCTGCTGTACACGGCGCTTTTCCGGCGCGACAGGACGGCGGGGTTTATCCTTGTCGGCTACCTCGCGCAGCTTCTGCCGTGGATGTTCATTTCGCGCCTTACGTTTGAATATCATTACTTCCCGTGCACTGTTTTCCTCGTGCTCGCGCTGGGCTACTGCTTCAAGCTGTTTCGGCTCAACTCGCGGCACTGGAAATGCTACATGGTCGGCTTTGCGGCGGTGTCGGCGGCGCTGTTCGTGCTGTTCTACCCGGCGCTGTCCGGGCTTGTGGTGGATAACGCCGTTGCAACAAAGCTTCTCGGCTGGCTGCCGACTTGGCCGTTCTGATTCCCGCGCAGAAAATGCTTGACATCGGGCGCTTGGTATGATAACATATTAAAGCTTAATGCAGAAGTACCCAAGAGGCCGAAGGGGCTCCCCTGCTAAGGGAGTAGGCGGGTATAAACCGTGCGAGGGTTCAAATCCCTCCTTCTGCGCCAAAAGTAAAGCCGTGAGATTATTTCATCTCACGGCTTTTTGCTGTTGTTTTGCCTGTTTTTCGTTTTGAAACAGCGGTACAGTATACAAATAACCGCCCCGCAAATTGTTTCAAATTCTTATTTTTTCCTCAATACTATTGAAATGAAATTAAGATTTTTCCCCCGCCTGCTTCCATTGCTTTTCTGTCGCCAATAGCATATTCATTATCCTGCATCAGCCAATCAGACCATACTTCCTCATTGCTTTCCATTTCTTTAACAGAAAGCACTTCTGCACCTTTACATTTGCTTACTATTTTAGTCCAGTAATCAATATCGTGCATATAATCAAGCTGCTCTGGTGTCCAAGATAACAAAAGCTCTGCTGGCAGATTATCGTGGCAATCCTTTTTCATACCGGGGATTGCAATATAAATATATCCGCCGTTCTTAACAAACGCCAGAAGCTTATCATCAAAATAATGCTCATCTCGTCCAAAACAATTATATGAGTATGTACTTATAACAGCATCAAAAAAATCTCTTTCAAACGATAAATCTGTGGCATCGGCTTTAACAGGGATAATCTGCTTCTTGTCCAAGCCCATATCATCAAAAAACGTCGGTTTTCTTCCGGGTCACTCCACAAATCGGCTGCGTATACAGTAAAACCGTATTCGTTTTCAAGGAATACTCTTGTTAAGCCTTGTCCGCTTCCTAAATCGCAAACAACAGCCCCTTGCGGAATACTGTGATTAATCAGTAATTCTTCCTCTAATTTAATTGGATTTGGACCCATTATTTTTTCTGCAACGCAGGTGTATTATCTGTCGAGATGTGTTATGCGGGAGTTCCGACTTCGATCAGATTGCCGTCAGGGTCATAAAATCTGACAACCTTTTGCCCCCAGCTGTGTGTCATCAAGTGATTGACATATTCAGTTTCGGGGTAGAGCATTTCAAGCCGTGCCACGAATTTTTCTATATCGGCTTCTTCAAAATACAATTCGGACTGATTACTGTTTGGAATTATGCATTTTTTCGTGAATTGTTCCCAGTAGCCCGATTCCTGTAAATACAAGTTGTTTGTCAGTTCCATATTCCCATCATTGTCCTGCAAAAGTTGAAACCCAAACATATCATTATAAAACTTTAGCACACGGTTACAATCTTTAACAACAATAAGCGTTCCTTTGTATTTCATATGTGTTTCCTCCGAAAATATCTATTTATTAAAATGACCATATCAGAAAATTATGCTTATTTAAAATAGAAAGCACGATGGTTTCGTATCAAAACCATCGTGCTGCTATGGTGCGCGAGGCGGGACTTGAACCCGCACGCCCGGAGTGAGCACTAGAACCTGAATCTAGCGAGTCTGCCAATTCCACCACTCGCGCATCTATGGAACGCTTGATTATAATAGCATTCTGTGCCGCGCTTGTCAAGTCGTTTTTTCGTATATTCACAATTTTTGCTTTACTTTGAGGCGCGCTGATGATAATATAAAACGAAACGCAAAAAGCCGCCGCGCCGCCGGGCATTTGCCACGCGGAGCATGGGCGCAAAAGGAAAAAGGAAGTGTTCTTAATGATAATAGACAGAGTGGAGCTTAAACGCCGGGCAAAGGGCATGATGAGCGCGTGCAAGCCCTCTCCCGTCAGCGTGGGGCTTGTATTTTTGGCGCTGTCGGTTTTAATTTCGCTGCTCTCGGCGCGTCTTTTGGGCGCGAGCCTGACACAGACGGATGCAGAGCAGATAATGAAGCACATTCAAAACGGCAATTATGACTATGCCACGCTCTACCTTACCGACTATATGCCCCCCGCCTCTTCTTATATAATTGACGCGGCGCTTAACATTCTTCTCACCATCGTGTCCGCCGGGTTTACGATATTCATTCTCAACACCGTGCGCGGGCGCGGCGCGTGCTACGGCAACCTCTTGGACGGCTTCGGCATATTCTGGCGCGTGATTCTTCTTTACGTGCTGAAATGGCTGTTCACGTTCCTATGGTCACTGTTGCTGTTCGTACCGGGCATTATCGCAGCGTACAGCTACCGCATGGCGATTTACATCCTCATAGACCACCCGGAAATGTCCGTGCGCGAGTGCATAAAAGAGAGCAAGCGCATGATGAAAGGGCACAAAATGGAGCTTTTTGTGCTGGATTTGAGCTTTATCGGCTGGGCGTTCCTGTCTCAGCTCAGCGCCGTGGGTTGGTTTGTGAGCATATTCACCACGCCCTATTTTGCGCTGACCTACGCGCAATACTATGAGATTCTCGCCGGTCACGTTGCCGGGAGCTACACCGAGACAAGAGTATAAGCGCACAAATAACACGCGGAGGAAAACGAAAAATGCCGGTTAAAGTTGCTTTAATACAAATGATGATTACCGCCGATGTCGCGGAAAACCTTGAGTGCGCGGCAAAGGAAGTGCGCACCGCCGCCGAAAACGGCGCGCAGATAGTCATGCTGCCGGAGATGTTCTGCTGTTTGTACACCTCGCGCTCATTCCGCGCGAACAACGAGCCGAAGGGCGGGCGCATTTGGCAAGCCCTACAACGCATGGCGGCGGACAACGGCGTATACCTCATAGGCGGCTCTATGCCCGAAAACGATGACGGCAAGCTTTACAATACCTGCTTCGTCTTTGCCCCCGACGGCACGCAGATCGCCCGCCACCGCAAGATGCACCTTTTTGACATCAACATTGAGGGCGGACAGCGCTTTTTTGAAAGTCACACCTTTGCCCCCGGCGACAGCGTAACCGTGTTTGACACGGAGTTTGGGCGCATCGGCGTGGAGATTTGCTTTGATATCCGCTTTGAGGAGCTGACGCGCATAATGGCGCTGGACGGGGCACAGATGATATTTGTCCCGGCTTCGTTCAACATGACGACAGGCCCTGCGCACTGGGAAACACATTTCCGCGCAAGAGCGATTGACAATCAGATTTTTATGTTCGGCTGCGCTCCCGCCAGCGATATGAACGGCCCTTATGTTTCCTACGGGCACTCTATCGTCACCTCGCCTTGGGGCATGGTGGTAAATCAGCTCGGCCATGAAAGCGGTATACTCTATCAGGATATCGACCTTGCCGATGTTGAATCTTCCCGCGCGCAGCTGCCTATCTTCAAGAATAGACGCACCGACATTTATAAAATTGAATTGATATAAGAAAAACTCCTGCATTTTTTGCAGGAGTTTTTTTGCAAATAATCAGCTTTGAAAGTGTTCAATACAACAGCGAGCCATGCTCCGGCTTTGGCTTAAACTTTGTCCCCGACACAAGCCCCATTGCGCCGAACATTGTAACCATTGACGAGCCGCCGTAGCTGAAAAACGGAAGCGTAATGCCGATAACCGGGGTTATGCCGACACACATACCGATGTTGATAAACGTCTGAAACGCAACCGCCGCCGTAACGCCCATGCAAATAAGCATATCGAATGTGCGTCCCGCATGAAGCCCGACATACGCGCAGTGGATAATGATAATAGTGAGCATGGCTATGACGATAATGCAGCCTATCATGCCCCAGTTTTCGCCGATACAGGAGAAAATGAAGTCAGTGTGCTTGCCGGTAAAGACGGAAGCTCGGTGTCCTTCTTCAACGCCCGTGAGCCGCCCGGAGGCCAGCGTTAGCTTACTTTGCGTCGTCTGCCAGGTTATGCCCCAGCCGTCCGGGTCAACCGTAGGGTCATAGGGCGCAACAAGGCGCTGCTTTTGATAGTCCTTAAGAAAATACGTCCACAACAGCGGAATCGCCGCCGCAACCGCTGCGCCGCCGAGGGCAAACCAATAAAGCCGAACGCCCAGCACAAAGAACATGACAAGGAAAACCGCGATGAGAATACCCGCACTGCCAAGGTCACCGGAAACGACAACAATCATACCGAAAACAATGACGAAGTGCCCCGCCATTTGCACGACGGAAAGGAAGGAGTTTATTTCCTTATATTCTTTCAGATACGTCATTTGCTTGGCCGAGACGACGATATACAAAACCTTGATAACCTCGGACGGCTGAATGCCGATACCGGCGAAGCGAATCCAGCTCTTGTTGCCTGTGCCGTCATCCTGACCGAGGACAAACAGCGCCACTATGAGAAGCACGTTCACCACGCACAGGGCTTTCCACTGCTCGCCCAAAAGGTCAGAGTCGATAATCGTAAAGAGAACGAACATACCGATGCCGAGGAACATTGAGAACACCTGCACGATGATGAATTTCGCAGGGTTCTCCATGCCAGCCCAGCCGCCCTCTGCCATGCCCGTAACCGCTTTTTCAATGGCTACGATGCCGAAGATAGAGCAGGTAATGCACATGACAAGAAGAAAAATATCCGCCCGCTGAAAAAATATTTTTATATATTCCTTTGCGTTTTTTATGATAAACACCGCCTTTTTGCGCGCTTTTGCCGTGTAAAACACATTTTTCGGCGCGTTGACGGGGATATCGCCAAAAATTGCGCCGCATACGAAAGCTATTTTAGCACAAAATTGCACTTTACGCAACGGAGTTAACGGTGTATAATATTACGAATTTAGAAACATTCGGAGTAAGAGATGGCAGAGTATATTACCAAAAGCGAGCAGGAGACCGAGGATATCGGCGCGCAGCTTGCCGGGCGGCTTCCCGGCGGGGCGGTCGTGGCGATGTACGGCGAGCTCGGCGCGGGCAAGACCGCGTTCGTGCGCGGCATGGCGCGCGGCATGGGTATTGCCTGCCGTGTATCAAGCCCCACATTCACAATCGTAAACGAATACCTCGGCGAACGCGAGCTTATTCATTTTGATATGTACCGCCTTTCAGATGCCGAGGAGCTTTTCGACATCGGCTGGGAGGATTATCTTCGGCGCGGTGCGGTGTGCGCCGTGGAATGGAGCGAGAACGTGAAAGACGCTTTCACCGGGGAAGAGATCGTGGTGACGATAGAAAAGCTCAGCGAGGGGCAGAGAAGGATTACAGTTGAGGAGGGCGGCAAATGCTGATATTGGCCTTTGAATCCTCCGCGAGGGCGGCTTCTGTGGCGCTGGTGCGTGACGGGGCGCTCGTTTCGCAATACACGCAGTGCTCTGCGCTGACGCACAGCAGAACACTTCTCCCGATGGCCGAGGATCTTTTGAAAAACTGCGAAACCTCCCTTGATGAGGTTGACCTGCTCGCCGTGGCGCACGGCCCGGGTTCGTTCACGGGGATTAGAATAGGCGTGTCTGCCGTAAAGGGGCTTGCGTGGGCAAGCGAGAAGCCGTGCGTGGGCGTATCCACGCTGGAGGCTATGGCGTGGCACGGGATAGCTCGCGGCGGGTACATTTGCTGCACCATGGACGCGCGGCGAAACCAAGTTTATAACGCGATATTCCGGGTGCAAAACGGTATGTTGGTGCGCGTGACCGAGGATAGGCCGATTGCCCTTACCGAGCTTGCGCTTGAAGTGCGGGAGCTGGGGTCGCAGGTTTTCTTAGTCGGTGACGGCACACCGCTCACCAAGGCATTTTTAGATATGTGCGATATCCCCTGCTTTGCCGCGCCCGAAAACCTCATGTGGCAGGACGCATGGGGCGTGGCTATGGCTGCGGCGGACAAGCCCGCCGGGACTGCGGACACGCTTTTGCCGGTGTATCTGCGCCTGTCGCAGGCCGAGCGCGAGCGCTTGGAGCGCCTTTCGCGCGAACAATAATTCAGTTTACCATTATTTTTTTATAAAGGAGAACGAGAACATGAGCAAATTATGTGTATTCGACCATCCCCTTATCCAGCACAAGCTGTCTATCCTGCGCGATGAAAAGACAAGCGTTAAGGAATTCCGCGAGATCGTTTCCGAGATCGCAATGCTGATGTGCTATGAGTCTACGCGCGATCTTCCGCTGGAGGAAGTCGAAGTACAGACCCCCGTTGCAATTGCCAAGTGCCGCCGTATCGCGGGCAAGAAGCTGGCAATCGTGCCTATCCTGCGCGCAGGCCTGGGCATGGTAGACGGCATGGTGAGCATGATGCCGAACGTGAAAGTCGGACACATCGGCCTGTTCCGCGATCCTGAAACACTTGAGCCGGTGAAGTATTACTTCAAAATGCCCGCCGACATTTGCGAGCGCGATGTTATCGTTGTTGACCCGATGCTTGCAACCGGCGGCTCTGCCTCGGCAGCTATCACCTTTCTCAAGGAAGCCGGTGCCCAGCACATCAAGCTCATGAGCATCATCGGCGCACCCGAGGGCGTTGCGCGTATGCAGAAGGATCATCCCGATGTGGATATCTTTGTCGCCGCGCTTGATGACCACCTCAACGACCACGGCTATATCGTCCCCGGTCTCGGCGACGCCGGCGACCGCATCTTCGGCACGAAGTAAGAAGGGGGAAAAT
>CAZGFK010000028.1:0-19229 GCA_964524815.1 uncultured Oscillospiraceae bacterium | reverse complement strand
ATTTCCCCTTTATAAAGTTGTTCATCTTCATCAGAATATGCAAAATCAGCTTCATGCGGCGGCGGACTAGGAAGTGAATCAGCTTGTGCTTCTTGCTCTCGGCTTTGACATAGCGATTTTCCGTATAATTCGGGAACTTTGATAAAAAATCATTATAAAGCTTGTCCGGCACATCGGTTTTCCATTCGGCAAGGCAGACGCGGGCGCAGGCGGCGATAACTTGGTGACGAAAAGTGAAATACTCCAATTGTTCAGAGTATTCCTCAAATACGCCCTCTTCGCGATATGCGTTTAAGGCCGCTTCAATTGCCGGGATTAATTCGAGGTTGCGGGAAGTGTTCTTATTGTTGGTTATAGACCCTGCGCGCTGGAGATAGTTATGCCAGCGGCAACGCACGGAGAGCATTTTATTTGCCTTTATATAAAGGTGCGGCGTAACATAAACATCCTCATACCACACGCGCCCGGGGTAGTATATTTCGTTATCGGTGAACAGCGATCGGCGGTAGATTTTATTCCAAGCAGACGGCATCTCAAAAAGAAGCTCCGGGAAGCTTTTCAAAGAAAACTCACCCTCTACGGAGCAACCTGGAATGTTATTGAGGATTTTTCCACTTTCGTTAATAGAAACGCTGTCGAAAAAGCAGATATCAAAGCCGCGGTCAAGATATGTCATCATCTCCGGCAGGGCGTTTTCGGAAAGGTAATCATCGCTGTCAAGAAAGATGATGTATTCTCCCTCTGCGTTATCAATGCCGACATCGCGCGCCTTGCCCAGGCCGCCGTTTTCCGTTGTGATAAGGCGAATAAGCCAAGGGTATTTATCGGCGTACTCGCGGCAGATATCGCCGGAAGAATCCGTAGACCCATCGTTAACGAGGACTATTTCGTAATCGTCAAGCTGAGGGTATATTACGGAATCCAAGCATTTACGCAGATATCCCTCCACGTTGTACACCGGTATCATAACTGTGAGCTTCGGCATTTTCTCTGCCTCCCATAGCGTAAATTTCACAGTTAGTTTACCACATATGGGACTATCTTTCAAGAATCCGTGTTGATTTTGAGTGCTTTTGTGATATAATAATAAAACATTAACGAATTGTTTGTTAACAGGATTGGAGCAATTATACATGAGCAGAGCAAGAAGAAAGCTTACGCCCGAGGACATTGAAGCGCTTGAACAAAAAAAGCGGCAGGATGTATACGACTGGATTCAGTGCCTTATAAGTGCGCTTATAGTGTGCGTTGTTATATTTATTTTCTTTGTGCGCGTTATTGACGTTAAAGGCACTTCCATGAACCCCACGCTCAATAATCAAGACAAAATGCTGGTTTCCGATGTTTTTTATACGCCGAAAGTCGGGGATATAGTTGTTTTCAGAAAAGAAGAGTATGACCCCGATAAAGCCCTTGTAAAGCGCGTCATTGCGACCGAGGGACAGGAAATCAACATCGACTTTGACAAGGGCATAGTCTACGTTGACGGCGCGGCGATTGAAGAAGACTACATAAAAGAGCTTACCACCACAAAGCTTGATTTCATCGGCCCACAGACCGTGCCTGAAGGGTGCGTGTTCGTAATGGGCGATAACCGCAATATGTCCACGGACAGCCGCAAATCCGAGATAGGCATGGTGGATAACCGCCTTATCATCGGCAAAGTATACTGCGTGATATTCCCGCTCACGTCATTCGGAAAGGTAGCCTAATGGAGCAAAACGGCTTTGAAAAAATGAATATACAGTGGTATCCCGGCCACATGACTAAGGCGCAGCGCATGATAGAGGAAAATGTTAAGCTTGTTGACGCGGTGTGCGAGATTATAGATGCGCGCATTCCGCGTGCAAGCCGTAACCCCGATATTGACCGTCTCGCTGCCGGAAAGCCGCGCCTTGTTATTCTCAACCGCGTTGACCTTGCCGATCCCGCGCTCACGCGCCGTTGGCGCGAATACTTCGAGAGGCAGGGGCTTTCCGTGGTGGAAACAGACGCGAAAAGCGGAAAGGGCGTAAGCGGCTTTGTACCCGCCGTGAGGATGCTCTTGGCAAATAAGCTTCGCGAGTACGAGGAAAAGGGTCAGGTAGGTCGCCCACTTCGCGTTATTATTCTCGGCATCCCCAATGTCGGCAAATCCACTTTTATAAATAAGGTTGCCGGGCGCAAGGCCGCGATAGCGGGGGATAAGCCGGGCGTAACGCGCGGCAGACAGTGGATAAGTATAGACCGCTCCTTGGACTTGCTCGACACCCCTGGTATACTTTGGCCGAAGTTTGATTCGCAGGAAGTGGGGGAGCTTCTTGCCGTGACGAATGCGATTAAGGCTGATGTAATCGACAAAGAGACCTTGGGCGCAAACTTCATGCTGCGTCTGCGCGAGGTATACCCTCAAGCGATAAAAGACCGATATAAATTCGACCCGGACGAGAACGCAAATGGCTATGAGCTTTTGGAAGAAGCGGCGAAGAAACGCGGCTTTCTCGTTTCGCGCGGCGAATATGACCTTGAACGTATGGCAAACACCCTCCTTTCGGAGTATCATGACGGCAAGCTAGGCCGTTTAACGCTGGAAGTGCCCAATGAATGAGCTGTGGTTATTAGAAAACGAAATATATGATTCCGGAGTAGAAACCCTGTGCGGCGTGGATGAAGCCGGGCGTGGCCCGCTCGCAGGCCCTGTGTGTGCCGCCGCCGTTATCTTGCCGCGAGGCATTGAGATTCCGGGACTGGATGATTCCAAAAAGCTCAGTGAGAAAAAGCGCGAAGCGCTTTATGACGTGATATGCCGCGAGGCCGTAAGCTATTCTATTTCATTTGCAACGGTTGAAGAGATAGAAAGCCTTAATATCCTCGGCGCGACTTTTCTTGCCATGAACCGCGCGATTTCGGGTTTATCGCTTACGCCGGAGCTGGCGCTTATTGACGGCAACCGCAATTCCGGCATTGAAATGCCGAGCCGGTGCATTGTCAAAGGTGATTCCAAGTGCGCCGATATTGCGGCGGCCTCGATATTGGCAAAGGTCACGCGTGACCGCTATATGCTGGAGCTTGACAAGCAATACCCGCAGTATAGGTTTTCCAAGCATAAGGGCTACGGTACGAAGCTGCATTACCAAATGCTGCGCGAGTACGGCGCATCGGAAGTACATAGAAAAAGCTTTCTGAGGAAAATGCATTGATGGATACGATTAAGCTCGGCCGCTTCGGCGAAAAGGAAGCGGCGAAGTATCTGAAGAAAAAGGGCTATCATATAACCGAGATGAACTATTCCTGCCGCATGGGGGAGATAGATATCATTGCGGAAAATGCCGGGTTTATTGCCTTTGTAGAAGTGAAGCTCCGCAAAAACGCAAGCTTTGCCGAGGCACGCGAATTTGTCACGCGCTCAAAGCAGAAAAAGATAATCATGACAGCAAAGCTTTGGCTATCCTCACATGAATGCTTTAAGCAGCCGCGCTTTGACGTTATAGAAATCTACGCTCCCGACGGGGATCGCGGCGCGCTCACGATAAACCACATCGAAAACGCTTTTATGTAAGGCTTTCCCAGGACGGGAAAGCCGAGATAATTCAGCAATCGCAGGCCGTGCCTCTGGGGCAGAAGGTGGAGCAATAGGTTTCGCCCTTGGTGCAGGCTTTTTCGCTCTGTACGCTTATTTTGCTTGCGGTGCAGTGGCAGTCAATGGTGTTGTACTTGCAGTTGGTTACATCGCACCCTACACCGGGATTTGATGCGCATTTCTTCTCGCTCATGCTTTTATACCTCCTATGAGTTTACTTCGGTATTATTCTTTGCTCATTGAGCGTTTTTATACTTTATAAAGTGAGGTCTTTATGGCTCTTTATGCAATAGGCGATTTTCATTTGGCGCTCGGTCAAAATAAGCCGATGGATATATTCGATAAGAAATGGGAAAACCACGCGGAAAAGCTGAAGCTTGCGTTTTCTGATTTGACGGATGATGATGTGACGGTTTTATGCGGCGATTTGAGCTGGGCGATGAGCTTAAATGACGCGAAAGAGGATTTTTCCTTTGTCGATTCGCTCCCCGGCAAAAAGCTTATCATAAAAGGAAACCATGATTATTGGTGGAGCACGGCTGCAAAGGCTAAGCGCTTTTTTCAGGAAAACAATATAGAAAGCATTGATATCATCAACAATAATTCCTTTACCTACGGCGAATATGCCCTTTGCGGCACTCGCGGTTGGTTTTACGAAGAGGAAAAGAACAGCGAGCACGACAAAAAAATAATGCGCAGAGAGGTTATGCGCCTTGAAGCGTCGCTCAATGCGGCAGGGGAGCGGCAAAAGCTTGTTTTTTTGCATTACCCGCCCGTTTATCTTGATTATCAATGCCCGGAGATATTGGAACTACTCAAAGCGCACGATGTAAGGCTGTGCTGCTACGGGCATATCCACGGAAAAGCCTGTCGTTGCGCCTTTAACGGGTGGAAAAACAGGACGGAATTTCGCTTAGTTTCGGCGGATTTTGTGAATTTCACTCCCGTGAAACTGCTCGATTGAGCAAAAAAATAAAAATACTGCAATTAGTCATTGATTTATTAAAGATAATCTGCTAGAATACCATAGGTTATGCACATATAGAGGAGGAAATCAACCATGATTCTCAAGAACGTAGAAAAGAAAGAAAATAATTCCGCGGCGTTTCAGGTCGAAACCGATAAGGCCGAGTTTGAAGCGGCTGTAAACAAGGCGTACCTGAAGGCGAAGAGCGATATATATATTCCCGGCTTCCGCAAGGGTAAGGCTCCGCGTGCTGTTGTAGAAGGTATGTACGGCGCAGAGGTGTTCTACCAGGATGCTCTTGATGAGCTTGCTCCCGCTGCCTTTGAAAAGGGGCTTGAAGAGTCCGGGCTGAAAATGGTCGGCGCACCCGCCATTTCCGATGTCAATGTCACCGATGAGCGCACTGCACAGTACACTTTCGCCATCACCCTTTACCCCGAAGTAACCCTCGGTCAGTACAAGGGGCTTGAAGCGGAGAAAGAAACCGTTTTGGTTGACGATGCAAAGGTTGACGAAGAAGTCAACGCCGTTCGCCGCCGCAATGCGCGTATGCTCCCCGTTGAGGATCGCGCCGCTGCTATGGGCGACACCGCAAACATCGACTTTGACGGCTTCCTTAACGGCGAACGTTTTGACGGCGGCAAGGCAGAGGGCTATGACCTTGAGCTTGGCTCCAATTCCTTTGTTCCCGGCTTTGAAGAACAGATTGTCGGCATGAACGTGGGCGAGGAAAAGGATCTTGACATCACCTTCCCGGAAAACTACGTTGAAGATCTTGCCGGTAAGGCTGTTGTATTCAAAGTAAAGCTCAACTCTCTCACCGTTCCTGAGCTTCCCGAGCTTGACGATGAGTTTGCAAAGGATGTTTCCGAGTTTGACACTCTGGCTGACTATAAGGCCGACATTCGTGCAAACCTCGAAAAGACCGCTACCGAGCAGGCCGAAAACAAGTTCCGCACTGACATTCTCCGTCAGGCTTGCGATAATCTCGTTGCCGATATCCCCGAAGTCATGGTTGATGACCAGCTTGAAAAGATGATTCGCGGCTATGCTGCCAACTACGGCCTGACCGATAACAGCATTCCTCTTGATAACCTCAAGCAGATGATGGGGCTTGACGATGCAATGCTCAACGAGAATCTCCGTCCTGCGGCTCTCTTCCAGGTTAAAAATGATATGCTCATCGAAGCTATTGTTGCCGAAGAGAAGATCGAAGTTACCGATGAAGATGTTGAAGAGTATCTCAAGAAGGTCGGCGAGGATGTCAATGCCACTCCCGAGGATTTGAAGAACTACTTCGGCTTTGACTTCATCAAGGAAGAGTGCAAGAAAGAAAAGGCCGCTTCCGTGATGTATGATAGCGCCGTTGTCGCTTCCGCTAAGCCCGCGAAGAAGACCAGAGCCAAGAAGACTGCCGCAAAGCCCGCCGAGGACGCACCCGCTGCCGAAGCTGAGGCAAAGCCCAAGGCAAAGAGAACCACCAAGGCCAAGAAAGCCGCTGACGGCGAAGAAGCCGCAACCGAGACTAAGGCCGAGGCGAAGCCCAAGACCACGCGCAAAAAGGCTGCTCCCAAGACCGAGGATAAGGCTGAATAATTCCTTGGGATATAGGATATGCTCTCTTGGACGCTGATATTTTAAAGGAGAGTTTAATACAATGAGCTTAGTACCTTATGTAGTTGAACAAACAAGCCGCGGCGAGCGCTCTTACGACATATTTTCCCGTCTACTCAATGACAGGATTGTTATGCTCTCTGAAGAAGTGAACGACACCACGGCAAGCATCATAGTCGCCCAGCTTCTTTTCCTTGAAGCGCAGGACCCTGACAAGGACATACAGTTTTATATCAACAGCCCCGGCGGCAGTGTTACCTCCGGTCTTGCGATATATGACACTATGCAGTACATCAAGCCCGATGTTTCCACCATTTGCATCGGCATGGCGGCATCCATGGGCGCGTTTCTGCTGTCCTCGGGTGCAAAGGGCAAGCGCATCGCCCTGCCTAATTCCGAAATCATGATTCACCAGCCGTCCGGCGGCAGCCAAGGCCAGTGCACGGATATTCAGATTCAGGCCGAGCACATTCTCAAAATCAAGAATAAGCTGAACACTATTTTGGCCGCCAACACCGGCAAGAGCATCGAAACCGTTGAGGCCGACTGCGAGCGTGACTATTTTATGAGCGCAGAGGAAGCGCAGGCCTATGGTCTTATCGACAAGGTCATTTATAAACGCTGAACCGTAGCTTAGGTTCTTTATGAGTATGGGGGAACGGTTGTTCCCCCATAGTTTTAGATTTGAAACTTATTAGTTTTCACCTGAAAGAGCATGGAGGGGATATTATGGGTAAGTTTGACGAGAGAAGAAGCATGAGATGCTCGTTTTGCGGCAAGCCGCAAAGCGCGGTTGACCGTCTTATCGCCGGAAACGGCAGCTATATATGCGATGAATGTGTGCGTATGTGCGCCAGCATACTTGATGACGGCAGAGGCTTTGCTTCGAAAGCCAGCGGCTATGACGGACTTCCCTTGGTGTTTGAAAAGCTGCCCAAGCCCATGCAGATAAAGGCGCGTCTTGATGATTATGTTATTGGTCAGGATAGGGCGAAAAAGGCGCTCTCCGTGGCAGTATATAATCACTATAAGCGCATTTTGCACTCCGACACCAGTGGCGTGGAGCTTCAAAAGAGCAACATTTTGCTTATCGGCCCTACCGGCAGCGGCAAAACGCTTTTTGCGCAGACGCTTGCCAAAATGCTTGATGTTCCTTTTGCAATTGCCGATGCCACTACGCTTACCGAAGCGGGCTATGTCGGTGAGGACGTGGAGAATGTTATATTAAAGCTTTTGCAAGCAGCGGATTTCAATGTGGAGCGCGCCCAAAGAGGTATTATATACATTGATGAGATTGATAAAATCGCCCGCAAAAGCGAGAATACTTCCATTACGCGCGATGTCTCCGGCGAGGGTGTACAGCAGGCGCTTTTAAAGCTCTTGGAAGGCACAACGGCCAATGTTCCACCGCAGGGAGGGCGCAAGCACCCAAATCAAGAGTTCATCCGCGTGGATACTACAAATATTCTCTTTATCTGCGGCGGCGCATTTGACGGGCTTGACAAGATTATCGAAAAGCGCACGAATAAAAAAACCATGGGCTTTGGCGCTGATATCGTCAGCTCTGCCGAGCGCGATGTGGGCGAGATTCTTTCGCAGGTTCAGCAGCATGACCTTTTGAAGTTCGGCATTATCCCGGAGCTTATAGGTCGTCTGCCTGTTATTGCGTCTCTTGAATCGCTGACGCGTGATGACCTTGTCCGTATTCTGACCGAGCCGAAAAACGCCATGACAAAGCAGTATAAGGCGCTTTTCGATTTCGATAAGGTGGAGCTTTGCTTTGAGCCGGACGCGCTTGAAGCCGCCGCCGACAAGGCTATAGAAATGAAAATCGGTGCGAGAGGACTGCGCAGTGTTATGGAAGGTGTTATGACCGACATAATGTACACTGTCCCCTCAGATCCCACAGTTAAGAAAGTTACTGTCACTGCAAACAGCGTCAAAGGACTGGAGCAGCCCTTGGTTGAGCATATAAATGCGCAGTGATTATATATATCTATCCCTCCTGAAAGGAGAAAAACAGCATGATAAACGCAGTCAGAGATGATGTTAAGTGCCTGCCCTTGCTTGCTTTGCGTGGGCTGTGCGTCTTTCCCGGTCAGCTTCTTACCTTTGAGGTTGAGCGAAGCGCATCCATTGCGGCGCTTAACATGGCAGTCAAAACAAATCAATTAATCTTCCTCGCCGCGCAAAAAGACCCGTCTGTCGATTTGCCGGAGGAGGACGATATATACCATGTCGGCACGATTTGCCGTGTGCGTCAGCAGATACACCAGCCGCGCGGCGGAATGGCGCGCGTGCTTGTTGAGGGGCTTTGTCGCGGCGAAGCCGTGAGCATTGACACGCAGGGAAAGTGCCTCACGGCGCTTGTTTCGGAGCTTGAAGAAAAGCGCGAGCGCGTAAGCGCGGCGCGGCAAGAAGCGCTTTTGCGCAATTGCCTTTCCCTTTATGAGCAGTATATCCATGATAATCCCGATATGGTGAATGAGCAGATTTTGCACATTCTCGCCAATCCCACGCCATCTTACGTTTCGGATTATTTAGCGCATAATCTGCACTTTTCGCCCCTTGATAAGCAAAAGCTTTTAGAGGAGCTTGCTCCCTGTCGTCGTTTGACTATGCTCACAAAGCTTATCACGGCGGAGCTTAATATAATCAGCATTGAAAAAGAAATTAGCGAGGCCGCGCAAGAGGCTATGAACCAAAGCCAGCGCGAGTATTATCTGCGCGAAGAGCTTAAAGCGATACAGGCGGAATTGGGCGATGAAAGCGCGGGGGATGATTTTGATTCCTATCGCGTGAAGATCAACGCTCTGCCCGTTTCGGAAGAAGTCCGTGAGAAGCTTTTGAAAGAGCTTTCCCGTTTAGCTAAGCAGCCTTTCGGGTCATCCGAGGCGGCAGTTTTAAGAGGATATTTGGATGTGTGTCTTGAAATCCCTTGGGGGCAGTACACGACCGAAACACTTGATATTGCCCGCGCGAGAAAGCTTTTGGATGATGAGCATTTTGGGTTAGATAAGGTCAAAGAGCGTGTGCTGGAGTATTTGGCGGTAAAGCAGCTCTCCCCGGATGTTAAAGGCGGGCTTTTATGTCTTGTCGGCCCTCCGGGAACGGGAAAAACCAGCATCGCCATGAGCATAGCCCACGCCACAAACCGCAAGCTTTGCCGCGTGTCGCTGGGCGGCGTTCATGATGAAAGCGAAATACGCGGCCACCGCAAAACCTACATAGGCTCTATGCCGGGGCGCATTGTAAACGGCCTTATCCAAAGCAAGAGCATGAACCCGCTCATGGTGCTTGATGAAATAGATAAGCTCGGCTCAGACTATCGCGGCGATCCCGCCGCCGCGCTTTTGGAAGCGCTTGACGGCGAGCAAAACGGCACATTCCGCGATAATTTCCTTGAAATCCCTGTTGACCTTTCGGGCGTTTTCTTCATCACCACTGCAAACTCCGTTGACACCATACCCCGCGCGCTTCTCGACCGCATGGAAGTTATAGAGCTTCATAGCTATACGGACGAAGAAAAGCTCGAAATCGCAAAGCGCCATTTGCTGCCTAAGCAAAGGAAAAAGCATGGGCTGAAAGCAGCGCACTTGAAGATAGACGATGCGACCATGCGCGCTATCATATCCGACTATACGCGCGAATCCGGCGTTCGCCGCTTGGAGCGCGAGCTGGCCTCAATATGCCGCAAGACGGCATCCGGCATTGCCGAGGGTAAGTTTAAAAGTGTGAACCTCAAGCCCGCAAAGCTTCCTGATATGCTCGGCGCGCCGAAGTATAAAACCGAAAAATTCCGCTTCTATGACGAAGTGGGGCTTGTACACGGCCTTGCGTATACTTCCGTGGGTGGTGAGATGCTGGATGTTGAAGCGCTCGTTACGGACGGCACGGGAAAACTGGAGCTTACCGGCAACCTCGGCGATGTGATGAAAGAATCGGCCAAGGCCGCTGTGAGCTTTATCCGCTCTCGCGCCGACAAGCTCGGCATAGACCCCGATTTTTATAAAAACCGTGACATTCATGTACATTACCCGGAGGGTGCTGTGCCGAAAGACGGCCCATCGGCGGGCATTACCACCTGCGTAGCGCTTGTTTCCGCGCTTACGGGGCGGCCTGTGCGCCATGATATAGCCATGACGGGGGAGATCACCCTGCGCGGCAGAGTGCTTCCTATAGGCGGCTTGCGCGAAAAAACAATGGCAGCACTTCGTAACGGTGTGAAAACCGTGATTATTCCTGCCGAAAATGAGCCTGATTTGCAGGAAATCGACCGAGCCGTTCGCGCAAAGCTCAGTTTCATTCCCGTCAGCTATGCCGATGAGGCGTTGGATGCGGCGCTCGTTGAAGATACCCGCGAAAGCGCTAATACAACAGTCAACGCGGGAATACTGCAAGCTGCCGCCGATATGCCCGGTGTAAGACAGTGAAACAATAATGAATAGGAGAGGATTACTATGGCAAGCTTAAATGTGAATAATGCAGAGTTTATTAAATCTGCGGCCTCTCCGAAGCAGTTTATACAAAGCTCCCTACCGTGCGTTGCCTTTGCGGGCAAATCCAATGTCGGCAAGTCCTCGGTTATAAATAGGCTCTTAAACCGCAAGAACTTTGCTCGCGTCGGCTCTGAACCGGGTAAAACCATTCATGTGAATTATTTTCTCATTGACGGCAAGCTATATATTGTCGATTTGCCCGGCTACGGCTATGCTAAGGTTTCTCGCTCGGAGCGTGAGCGCTGGGGCAAGCTCATGGAAGATTTCTTCGCCTCGGGGCTTTTTAAGCTTGGCGTTATGATTGTCGATGCCCGTCACAAGCCCACGGCGGATGATATCACCATGGCGGAATGGTTCAAAAGCTCTGATTGCCCGTTTGTTATCGTTGCCAACAAGCTTGATAAGCTCAAGAAAAGCGAGATAGAGCCTAATATGGCGCTTATCCGCAGCACTTTGGAGCTTGACGAGAGCGTGAGGATAATTCCGTTCTCGGCGGAGAAAGGGCAGGGGCGCGAGGAGCTTATGGCAGAACTTATCCACTTAATATAGCGATTTTTGCAAAAAATACAGGGGCAAGCACAGTCTTGCTCTTGTATTTTTCATTAATATTTGTTAAAATAGATTCAGACGGATTATGAGGTGAGAATTATCGGCGCAATTCAATCAATATGGGATGGGTTTGACTTTACCTATCTTCTCAGTATTCTCCTCGGTGTTATTCCGTCCTTGGTGTGCATCACGCTCCATGAGCTAAGCCACGGCCTAGTGGCCTATAAGCTCGGGGACGATACTGCCAAGCGCGCCGGACGACTTACGCTCAATCCCTTGAAGCATCTTGACCCTATGGGTCTTTTGATGATGCTTGTTTTTCACGTGGGCTGGGCAAAGCCCGTTCCGGTGAATATGTTCCGCTTTAAAAATCCCAAGCGCGGCATGGCGATAACGGCGCTTGCAGGCCCAGTGAGCAATATTATTATTGCGATACTATTCCTTTTCCTTTACGGTGTCGGGTATATCCCGCTGGGCTTTTCATCTGTCGGCAATTATATCTTGACGATGCTTGAGCTGACGGCGTACATAAGCTTGGGGCTTGCTGTGTTTAATCTTATTCCTGTTTCCCCGCTTGACGGGTCAAAGGTGCTTTTCTCCCTTATGAGCGATGAAAAATACTATAAGCTCATGCGCTATGAAAAGTACGGCTCTATCATCATGTTTGCCCTCGTAGCTACGGGCGCTTTGGGTAAGCCTTTATCTATTGCGATTGATTGGCTTTTCACTCGGCTTTTGCCTTTTGCACAGGGCGGCTGCGACATGGTTTATTATCTATTCTATAAGTGAGCGTTTAATGGAAAATCCCAGTTTTCATCTTGAAGGCATTGTTCGCGAGAAAGACGAGTTGCAGGATTTTGAAGGTCCGCTCAGTCTTATTCTCATGCTTCTTTCCAAAAACAAAATAGAGATTCGCGATATTAAGATTGCGGATATCCTTGACCAATACTTGGCCTATCTTGCGCAAATGCAGAGCATGGATTTGGAGATTGCAAGTGAGTTTATCCAAATGGCGGCGCATTTGCTGTACATCAAGACCAAAACACTTTTAACAACCGATGAAGAAGTGTCAGAGCTGGAAGTGCTCATGGCCTCGCTTGAGCAACTCAAAGCCAAGGATGTGCTTTCATCGGTGCAAAAGATTGCACCGATGCTGAAAAAAGCTTCCGAGCGCGGTATGCTGTATATTACGAAGCCGCAGGAAAGCGCGTTACTGCCCTCAGAGGAATATACCTATAGCCACGAGCCTGTGGATTTACTAAAAGCACTGTATGCCGTCTATTCGCGCGGCGTAAAGCCCGCGGAAACGGAAGAGCTTCAAAGCGCCATACCCCACCGCATTACCTACCCCGTGCGCTCCAAGACGCGCCAGATTTTAGAGCTTCTTCGCGCGGGCGATGTAAGCCTTACCGCGCTTTACGCTTCCTGTACCTCGCGCTCAGAGCTTGTTGCGGCCTTTGTTTCGGTATTGGAGCTTTGCTCAATGGGCAGTATTACAGTGACCCGCCGAGAAAACACCGCCGATTACGATTTAAGCTTTGTCGGCGGCGATGTCGAAGAAATCATTGAGAAGATTACGGAATGATATGATAAACCTTTCATCTGCAATAGAAGCCATACTCTTTGCTTCAGGTGACAGCGTGCCGATAGCGCGCCTGTCGCTCATCCTTGAAGCGAGTGAGGGCGAAATAGAATATGCCGCTGCCGCCTTGGGCGAGCAATACGAAAATGAAGAACGCGGCATCCGCCTTTTGAAGCTTGATGATAAGCTTCAGCTATGCTCTGCGCCGGAATTTGCGTCCTATGTCACAAAAACGCTTGAACAGCGTACTCCGCCGCATCTCAGCCAGTCCGCGCTTGAAGCGCTCGCGATTGTGGCATACTTTCAGCCCGTCACAAGGGCGTATATCGACCAAGTGCGCGGTGTGGACAGCTCCTATACCGTCAGCATACTGCAACAGCGCGGCCTTATTGCCCCCTGCGGAAAGCTGGACGCGCCCGGTCGCCCCGTGCTATTCGGCACAACCGAGGCATTTCTGCGCACCATGGGCATAAGTGAGCTTTCTGAGCTTCCGCCGTTGCCGGAAATTGCACCCGGTGAGGGGATAGAAAAACTCCAAAACGCAATTGAGCTTTTGCAGAATAAAGACTCTCAACAGTTGAGTATAAACGAAGTTATAAAAGAAGAAGCTATCGAGGAGTGATGTAATTGCTTGCCTTGAAGATAATCGGCATAATCGTTGCGATTATCGCGCTTATTATGCTGATTCCCGTAGGCGCGGATATCAGCTATATCGGAGGGCAGTTCGGCCTTTCGGCGAAGATGTGCGGCGTGTTGTTGCAGCTTTTCCCCAAGAGCGAGAGCGATGAGACTGCGCCGAAGAAAGAGAAAAAGCCGAAAAAGCAAAAAAAGAAGAAGAAAGAAGAGCCTGCGCCGACCGAGGGAGCAGAAAAGCCCAAGAAGAAGCTGAAGCTTAATTTCAGCAGAGATGAGCTATTTTCGCTCGTGAAAAAGGTGCTGCGCCACTTCGGCCGCTTTGGGCGCAAGTTCAAGGTGGACCGCTTCTTGCTTCACTATATTGCTGCCGGGGACGACCCTTACGATACAGCCGTCACCTTCGGCTACGTGAACGCCGCGCTCTCTACGCTTGCACCCCTGTGCCGTGAACGCTTCGCGGTGCGTGATTGCGATGTATATACGGAGATGGATTGCTCCAAGGAGAAAACGGAGATTGATTTTGCCCTTGCATTCAGCATTCGCATCGGCGCTTTCTTCGGCTTAGTCTTCGGTATAGTGTTCAGCGCGTTGGGTATCCTTATTAAAAACAAGTGCCGTTTGCTTGTTGAAAAAATTAAAAACGGCAAACAGGAAGAAGTTAACGACGAAAACGTCGTTGATATAGAAATAGAAAAAGAAAACTAGTATACAGGCAGAGGAAAGGATGGACTTACATGGATAACAACCCTATCAGCCAGCTTATGCAGACCACTATGGAGAACGTTAAAAACGTCCTCAAGGTAGACACCGTTGTCGGTGATCCCATTATCACCCCCGACGGCATTACTCTCGTCCCGATATCCAAGATCAGCCTTGCTTTTGGCGGCGGCGGAGTAGAGTTTAACAGCAAAAAGGCCGGGAGTGAGCGCCCCTACGGCGGCGGCAACGCCACTGGCGTTAAGGTCGAGCCGATCGGCTTCCTTGTCATCAAGGAAGGCACTGTCAGAATGATTAACGTCACGCCTCCTGCAAGCAACACTGTGGATAGAATCATTGACATGGTGCCGCAGGTCATTGACCGCGTGGATAACTTCATCGAAAAGCAGAAGAAGTAAGCCATTTTGCAAGGCGCAAGCACCAAATTGCGCCTTGCGTGTAATAAAATACTGCGATCAGTTAATAATAAGCACTGCCCAAATTAATTAGGGTGGTGCATATTATTAGAATCAAAACTAAAATACTGCGTTCGGAGATATCGGCGCTGCTGCTCGCGGCGCTTATGTGCGTTGCGTGTCCCATATCGGCACAGGCGGCGCAAAATGCGCCCGCCGTCAGCGCAAAAAGCGCAATAGTTACATCTCACGGCGTGAGCTTATACGAAAAGAATGCGGATATGCCGCTTCCCATGGCGAGCACGACAAAGCTGATGACGGCAATCATCGCGCTTGAAGATTGTGCGCTTGATGAGATAGTGGAGATTAAGAGGGAATACTGCAACATTGAAGGCTCGTCAATGTATCTTGCGGCAGGGGAAAAGTACACGGTGCGGGAGCTTGTTGCGGGGCTGCTGCTCGTTTCGGGTAACGATGCCGCTCTTGCCTTGGCAGGACACGTAGCTGGAGACAGTACGCGCTTTGCCGCGCTCATGAACGCGAAGGCACAAGCGCTCGGTATGCAAAATACGCATTATACTAATCCTCACGGTCTGACCGAGAAAGGGCATTACACCACGGCACGGGATTTAGCGCGGCTAATGGAATATTGTATGCAAAACCCCGCCTTTGCCGAGCTTGACGCGATGCCGCAGTATACAACGGGCGGTAAGGTACTTCTAAATCACAACCGTCTGCTGCAATCATGCCCCGGCTGTGTCGGCGGTAAAACAGGGTATACCGAGGCGGCGGGGCGGTGCTTGGTTTCGTGCTGTGAAAGGGACGGGGCACGCGTTGTGTGCGTCACGCTTGCCGCGCCCGATGATTGGAAAGATCATGCTGTGCTTTACGATTGGGCGTACAGCGCAAATGCAAAGCGGAGTGTAACCGATAAGCTTTCATTCAGTGTACCCATTATATCTGGCGCGACACGCTGGGCTTACCTCGTACCGGAAGAGGAGCTTTGTATGCTCATACCGCATGATAAGGCGATTACCTTGCGTGCAGAGCTTCCATGGTTTGAGTTTGCGCCCGTGCGAGCAGGAAAACGCGGCGGCAAGGTTACGATTTCGGTTGACGGGGAGACTGTGACGGAGTATTATTTGGTTTATAAAGAGCAGGTACAGGAAAAATCAAAGCAATAGCATGGAGAAACTATGGCAGAGCGACTGCAAAAAATTATAGCGGCTGCGGGACTTATGTCCCGCAGAGCCGCGGAAGAATGCATTGCGTCAGGGCGCGTGAGCGTGAACGGGCGTATTGCGCACATTGGCGAGAGCGCCGAGGCGGACACGGATATTATCCTTGTTGACGGTGAGCCCTTGCCGCAAAAGACGGAGAGCGTGTACATCGTGCTCAATAAACCCAAGGGATATGTTACAACCCTGTCCGATGAAAAGGGGCGGCGCAATGTGACGGAGCTGGTGCGCGGCTTGGGGCGTATTTACCCAGTCGGGCGGCTTGATATGTATTCAGAGGGGTTACTGATAATGACAAATGACGGGGAGTTTGCAAATAAGCTTATGCACCCGTCTAATAATGTGAAAAAAACTTACCGCACGTGGGTTCAGGGTGAGGATGTCGGCCTTGCTGTGGAGTATCTGCGCGGGGAAATTGATATAGGTGATTGCATTGTGCAAGCCGTGAATGTGGATATTGAAGAGCTTATCCCGGGCGGCGCGGTGCTGCTAATTACGATAGGCGAGGGGCGCAACAGACAGGTGCGAAAAATGTGCCAAGCGTGCGAGCTTCGGGTAACGCGCCTTGTTCGCATACGCGAGGGGGCGCTGGAGCTTGGCGAGCTTAAAAGCGGCAAGTGGCGCTATCTCACGGCAGAGGAAATTAAAAGCATTACGGCGTAATCTCAGCCGAACGGAGCATACATACCATGATAATAGACAAAGCGGATTTAATAGTAATCGGCGGCGGCCCTGCCGGAATGATGTGCGCATATACGGCGGCAAAACGCGGCTTAGATGTGATTTTGCTTGAGCCGAACCGTATGCTCGGGCGCAAGCTGCGTATTACGGGCAAAGGGCGCTGTAACCTCACAAATAATTGCGATATTAAAGAATTTATGCACAATATTCCCGGTGACGGGCGCTTTTTGTACAGCGCCTTGAACCGCTTCTCGCCTGAAATGACAATGGCGTTTTTTGAAGAAAACGGCTTGCCGATAAAAACCGAGCGCGGCGCACGTGTGTTCCCCGTGTCGGACAACGCAAACGATGTTGCGGGGCTGATGACGCACCTTTGCGAGCGCGCGAAAGTCCGCATTATCCATGAGCGCGCCAAGCGTGTGCATATTCAAAACGGCGCTGTTGCGGGCGTGGAGCTTGATGGGGGACTACTGAGCGCGCCGAGCGTTTGCGTGTGTACGGGTGGGCTATCATACCCGCTTACCGGCTCTACCGGGGACGGCTATACATTTGCCCGCGCGGCAGGACACAGCGTGACAGATTGCCGCGCGTCCCTCGTGCCGCTTGAAAGCCCGGATGAATACTGCGCCGAGATGCAGGGGTTTTCTTTGAAAAATGTGGCATTGTCCGTTTTTGAGGATGAAAAGCTTATTTATAAAGAGCAGGGCGAAATGCTTTTCACCCATTTCGGCGTGTCGGGGCCGCTCGTCCTCTCGGCCAGCTCTCATATGCGTAGATTCGGCGAGGCAAAATACCGCCTTGAAATTGACCTCAAACCCGCGTTGGACGAAAAGAAGCTGGATGCGCGTATACTGCGAGACTTTGAAAAGTACGCAAATCGCGAATTTAAAAACGCGCTGTGCGACCTTGCGGGTTACACCATGATACCCACGCTTGTCAAGCTCTCCGGCATACCGGAAGATGAAAAGGTGAATAGCATCACCAGAGAGCAGCGGAAAAACCTACTGCACTTATTTAAGGCGTTTCCCGTTGCGGTCAGTGCGCCGCGCCCGATTGAAGAGGCGATAGTTACAGCGGGCGGGGTCAACACCAAGGAGCTTAATCCCCGTACAATGGAATCCAAGCTCGTTTCCGGGCTTTTCTTTGCGGGTGAGGTGCTGGACTTGGACGGCTATACCGGTGGGTTTAACCTTCAAATTGCATGGTCAACAGGCTTCGTTGCGGGTTCATCCTGCTGATAAATCAGAATCGAAAGGCGATTAGGCAATGAACGGGATATTTTCAATAGCAATTGACGGCCCCAGCGGGGCAGGGAAGAGTAGCCTTGCCAAGGCGGCGGCAAAGCGCTTCGGCTTTGTGTATGTCGATACCGGCGCAATTTATCGCACGGTGGGGCTTGCAGCATACCGGCGTGGCCTTGATACGCACGATGAAAAGGCCGTGAGCGAAATTCTGCCGGAGCTTAGAATCACCATGGGCTATAATGCAGACGGCACTCAGATGATGGAGCTAAACGGCGAGAATATTTCGTCCCTTATCCGAACGCCCGAAATCTCCAAGTGCGCCTCAAATGTGGCGGCGCACAAAAGCGTCCGCGCATTTTTGCTTGAGCTTCAGCGCAGCACGGCGCGCTCGCAAAGCGTAATCATGGACGGGCGCGATATAGGCACGGTTGTATTGCCGAATGCGGATTTGAAAATCTTTCTTACCGCGAGCGCCGAAGCGCGCGCCAATCGCCGCCTTTTGGAGCTTCGCGAAAAAGGCGATACGAGCACATTTGAGCAGGTGCTGGAAAGCATAAAATACCGCGATGAGCAGGACACCAACCGCGCCGAAGCGCCGCTTAAAATGGCAGATGATGCAGTACTGCTTGATACGAGCGAAATTGACTTCAACCAAAGCCTTGATAAGCTATCCGAGATAATCGAGGCTCATTTAGGCGTGAAAGCGAGGGACAAGGCTTGAACGAATTAAAAATTGCGGAAAGCGCGGGCTTTTGCTTCGGCGTACAGCGCTCTGTGGAGCTTGCGGAAAAGGTTTTGAGTGAGCAAGGCACTTGTGCCAGTCTCGGCCAGCTTATACATAATGAAGATGTTGTGGAGCGTTTGAGAGAAAAGGGCTTGCGTGTTATAAATTCACCGGAAGACGCGCAACCGGGGGAGCATATTTTAATCCGCGCGCACGGTGTGGCAAAGGGCGTTTATGAAGAGCTAGAAGCGCGCGGCGCTATCGTCACGGATGCGAGCTGCCCCAAGGTTAAAGCGATACACACCATTGTCAGCCGCGCAAGCGACAAAGGTGACTTTGTCATCATCATCGGAATGCGCGAGCACCCCGAGGTTGAGGCCATATGCGGCTGGTGCGGTGAGTACGAAGTGTTTGAAAATTCAACGGAACTTGAAGCGTGGCTGAATGATAATGAGGCATACTGGACAAAACCAATAACTGTAGTGGTGCAAACAACGCAGACACGCAGTAATTTTAACGAATGTTGCGATATTATAAAAAAAAGGTGTACAAACGCAAAAATATCTGATACAATATGTCTTGCTACGTTCACGCGGCAGGAAGAGGCTGCAAAGCTGGCTTCCGAATGCGATGCGATGGTGGTCATTGGCGGAAAGCACAGTGCCAACAGCGTTCACCTCGCGCAGATATGCGCCGAGGGTTGCGCAAACGTTCAGTTTATCGAAAGGCTGGACGAGCTTGACATGAATGCGCTCCGAAAAGCGGGCACTGTCGGTGTCACAGCAGGAGCGTCCACACCCGCGTGGATAATTAAGGAGGTAAGA
>CAZGFK010000027.1:12924-19301 GCA_964524815.1 uncultured Oscillospiraceae bacterium | reverse complement strand
TCCGTCCGGCGCAAGACGGGGCTTGAAAGCGGCCAAATGCCCGACAAGCTTCAAGACTGCAACGAGCGCGACCCGTCCCTGTGCGAGATATACATCGTCGAGGGTGACTCGGCCGCAGGCTCGGCCATCCAAGGGCGCGACAGCCGTTTCCAGGCGATACTTGCCATGTGGGGCAAGATGCTCAACGTTGAAAAGGCGCGCGCAGACAAAATTTACGGCAATGATAAGCTCTATCCGCTCATTCTCGCCTTGGGCGCGGGGATAGGGGACGAGTTTAACATAGAAAAGCTCAGATACCACAAGATTATAATCATGGCCGATGCCGATGTAGACGGCAGCCATATAAGAACTCTTCTTTTGACGTTCTTTTTCCGGTATATGCGCCCGCTGATAGAACACGGGTACGTATACTCCGCCGTTCCCCCGCTTTATAAGCTCTCCCGCGGCAAGCAGCAGCGCGTTGCTTACTCCGATGATGAGCGCGACAAGATAAGCGCGGAGCTGCGGGCGGACAATCCCAATGTCAAGGTGGATATCTCGCGTTTCAAGGGCTTGGGCGAAATGGACCCGCACGAGCTTTGGGAAACCACAATGGACCCGGAAACGCGCTCGCTCAGGCGCATAACCCTTGCCGACGCTATCCGCGCCGACCAGGTGTTCTCGGTGCTGATGGGCGAAGAGGTAGAACCCAGACGCGAGTGGATAGAACAGAACGCCAAGTACGTTGTTAATCTCGACGTATAAGGAGGGTGAAAGACCAAATGGCACATAAAAGAGACTATAAACCCGAGGATATAGCGTTTCCCAACCAAGTCATCACGGAATCTGACCTGGTAAACGAAATGCAGACGAGCTATATAGACTACGCGATGAGCGTTATTGTCGGGCGCGCCTTGCCCGATGTGCGCGACGGGTTGAAGCCCGTTCACAGGCGTATACTCTATGCTCTTTACGAAGATAACCTCACTTCCGATAAGCCCTTTAAAAAATCCGCCACCTGCGTCGGCGACGTGCTGGGTAGATACCACCCGCACGGTGACAGCTCCGTTTATGACGCAATGGTGCGCTTAGCGCAGAATTTCTCCATGCGCTATATGCTCGTTGACGGGCACGGCAACTTCGGCTCTGTTGACGGCGACCCCCCTGCCGCTTACCGTTATACCGAGGCGCGCTTATCCAAAATCTCCAATGAGATGCTGCGCGACATAGAGAAAGACACGGTGGACTGGGACCCCAACTTTGACGAGACGCGCAAGGAGCCGCGTGTGCTGCCCTCGCGTTTCCCCAATCTCCTTGTCAACGGCTCTTCCGGCATTGCCGTCGGTATGGCGACTAATATCCCGCCGCATAATCTCACCGAGGTTATAAACGCCTGTGTGTGCGTGCTGGAAAACCCGGAAGCGACCTTGCAGGACTTGATGCAGCACATCAAAGGGCCGGACTTCCCCACGCGCGGTATAATCATGGGCAGAAGCGGCATCCGCGCGGCTTACGCCACCGGGCGCGGGCGCGTTGTGGTGCGCGCGCGGGCGGAATTTGAAGAGTACGGGCGCGATAAGCGCACAAGGATAATCATCACCGAGCTTCCCTACCAGGTCAATAAGCGCCAGCTTATCCGCAACATTGCAGACCAGGTACACGATAAGCGCCTTGAGGGCATATCCGACCTGCGTGATGAGACCGACCGCAACGGTATGCGCATCGTTATAGAGCTCAAGCGCGATGCAAACGCGCAGGTTGTGCTCAATCGCCTGTACGCGCAAACGGCTTTACAGTCGAGCTTTTCTATAAATATGCTCGCACTTGTAAATAACCAAACCCAGCCGAGAATCCTCTCCCTGCGGCACATCTTGGACGAGTATCTTGCTTTCCAAGAGGATTTGATAGTCCGCCGCACGCGCTTCGACCTTAAAAAAGCCGAGGAGCGGGCGCACTTGCTGGAGGGCTTGCTGATAGCGCAGGATAATATTGACGAGGTCATTCAGATTATCCGCTCCAGCTACGATAACGCCAAGGCGAGACTTATGGAGCGCTTCGGTCTATCCGATGTTCAGGCGCAGGCTATCTGCGATATGCGTTTGATTTCGCTGCAAGGGCTCAACCGCGAAAAGCTTGAAAACGAGTACAAGGAGCTTGAGGGCAAAATCGCCTATTATAAAGAGCTGCTTGCAGACCCGGAAAAGATAAAGCAGGTTTTGAAGGATGAGCTTATCGCCCTGCGTGATAAATACGGCGATGAGCGCCTGACCGAGATTCAGGATGTCGCGGACGAGATAGACATAGAGGATCTTATAGAAGAAGAGCAGTGCGTGTTCACGCTCACCAACGGCGGCTATATAAAGCGCCTGCCCGCTACGGAGTACCGCAGCCAAGGCCGCGGCGGCAAGGGCATTCGCGCCATGACCACCAAGGAAGAGGACTTTGTCAACACCGTCTTTACCGCCAGCACCCATGATAATATACTCTTCTTCACCAGCAAGGGTCGCGTATTCATCAAAAAAGGTTATAATATCCCCGAAGCCGGGCGTACCGCAAAGGGTACGAACATCGTCAATATAATTCAAATCGAGAATGCCGAGGATGAGCGCGTAAGCGCGATGATCGCCGCGCGCGGATTACAAGAGGATAAATATCTCTTCTTCGTCACGCGCCGAGGCACGGTCAAGCGTATGGCGCAGTCGGCGCTGCGCAATATCCGCGCAAACGGCATACGCGCGTTGAATCTTGACGAGGGTGACGAGCTTATTGCGGTTATGGCAACGGCGGGCGATGAGGATATTTTAATAGCAACGGCAAACGGAATGGCTACGTGCTTTAACGAGGGCGATGTGCGCGCCATGGGGCGCACGGCCATGGGCGTGCGCGGAATCAAGCTTCGCGAGGGCGACTATGTCATCGGCGCGGGCAGCACCGCCGCCGGGAACGCTCTCCTTACCGTGACCGAAAACGGTTATGGCAAGCGCACGGAGTGTACGCAGTACGGCGTTAAAGGCCGCGGCTGCCTCGGCGTGAAGAACTATTCCGTCACGGATAAAACCGGGCGTATTGCCGCCGTGAAAATTGTCACGGGCGAAGAGGACGTGCTCGTTATCACCGACGATGCCACGATAATCCGCATTCCCGTTGACAAAATCAGCTTGCTTGGCCGCGCCACGCAAGGAGTCCGTATAATGCGTCTTGCAAACGGAAGCCGTGTAATTTCCATCGAAACAACAGAGAGAGAATTATCGGAGGATGAAACCGATAGCAATTAATGTGAGCGCCGGAAGATGAAACCGGCGGGTACTGTATGGAAGATTACACGGTGACCGGCGAGATGTTATTATAGCGTACCTCCCTCTATTAACTTAGAGGGAGGTATGTGCAAATATGGGAGAAAAAATTTGAAACATATTGAAATATACACGGACGGGGCTTGCTCCGGCAATCCCGGCCCGGGCGGCTGGGGCGCAGTGTTGAGATATAACGGGCGGGAAAAGGAGCTTTCCGGCGGCGAAGCGCAGACCACCAACAACCGCATGGAGCTTACCGCCGTTATCCAAGCGCTGAAATGCCTCAAAGAGCCGTGCGAAATAGACCTGTACTCGGATTCAAAATATGTCATTGACGCGCTCAGTCTCGGCTGGGCGCTGTCGTGGCGTTCAAAGGGCTGGAAGCGGGCGGACAAGAAGCCCGCTCAAAATATTGACCTCTGGGAAGAGCTTTTGCAATTGACAGAGGCAAACCAAATGCGTTATCATTGGGTAAAGGGTCACGCGGAGAATGCTTATAATAACCGTTGTGACGCGCTGGCCGTGAGCGAGCGGGATAAGTTCTGATTTTTCGACATTTTTCGCCGTTCGACACGCTTCGACAAAGGAACAATCGACAAAATTCGACAAGGTTAAACCAAATGAACAACATAAACTACAATGACAGCCCCTTGAAGATATTCGTGCAATACATCATGGGGCAAAAGAAGCTTTTTATAATCGACATGGTGTGCGCGGTGTTTGTCGCGGCGGTGGATCTGGTGTTCCCCTATGTGTCCCGCAACGCTATGACAAATCTCCTGCCTCAAAAGGCATACGCCGCCTTTTTCGCCGTAATGGCGGTTTTGGTGCTGGCGTACATCGTCAAGGCGGCGCTTTCCTACGTGATAACCGTGGTGGGGCATAGGATGGGCGTGCTGGTGGAGTCGGATATGCGGCGGGACGTGTTTGAGCATATGCAGTCGCTCTCCTGTAGCTTTTACGACAAAAACCGCACCGGCGTATTGATGAGCCACATCACCTCGGACTTGTTTGAGGTCACGGAGCTTGCCCACCACGGGCCGGAGAATCTTCTCATATGCACCCTGACGATTATCGGCTCGCTTGCCGTGATGTTCACGCTCGATTGGCGCTTGGCGCTCGTGCTGACGGTGATTTTGCCCATCTGCCTGGGCTTTACGCTCTCCCAGCGCATAAGGATGAAAAAGGCGAACATCGAGGTCAAGAAAAAGACGGCGCAGATCTATGCCGCCATCGAAAGCAGCATTTCCGGCATCCGCACGGCCAAGGCCTTTGCCAACGAGCAGCAGGAGCATGATAAATTTGAAGCGGCGAATGCGCTTTTCCGCGGAGCAAAGGCGGATTATTATAAGGCCATGGGCTTATTTATGAGCGGCATGGAGTTCACCACAAGCGTAATGCAGGCGGCGGTAATCGCCGTGGGCGGGGTGTTCATCATGCGCGGCACGATGAGCTATATTGACCTTATCACCTTTACCCTCTACGTTTCCGCTTTCGTCACTCCCGTGAGAAAGCTCACGCAGTTTGCCGAGATGTATATGCAAGGCTCGGCGGGCTTCACGCGCTTTCTTGAGGTCATGCGCACTCGCCCTGAGATAGAGGACGCGCCGAACGCCGAGGAGCTTGGGGATATAAAGGGCGAGATAGAGTATAAGAACGTCTCCTTTGATTACGGCAACGGCGTCCCCGTGCTGGAGAATGTGAGCTTGAAGATAGCACCGGGGGAGAGCCTTGCGGTTGTCGGCCCCTCCGGCGGGGGAAAGACTACGCTCTGCCAGCTCCTGCCGAGGTTTTACGATGTCACGGCCGGGGCGGTCACGGTGGACGGGCAGGATGTGCGCGCCGTTACGCAGGAGAGCCTGCGGCGCAACATCGGGCTTATTGAGCAGGATGTATTCATGTTTGCCGGAACGGTGCGGGAAAATATCCGCTACGGCCGCCCGGACGCTACGGATGCCGAGATAGTGCAAGCTGCCATCCGCGCCGAGATACACGAGGAGATTATGCTCATGCCCGATGGGTACGATACTTATATCGGCGAGCGCGGGGTTATGCTCTCCGGCGGGCAAAAGCAGCGCATATCCATTGCCCGCGTGTTCTTGAAAAACCCGAAGATACTCATACTCGATGAGGCCACCTCCGCACTCGATACCGTCACCGAGCAGCGCATACAAGCCTCTCTTGACGCGCTCAGCGCCGGGCGCACCACGCTCATCATCGCCCACCGCCTTTCCACTGTCGCCTCTGCCGACAGGATAGCCGTGGTAGAGGGCGAGCACATAGCGGAGATAGGTACGCATGATGAGCTTATCGCGAAAAACGGAGAATACGCCCGTCTCTGCCGGGCGCAGGGTTATCATAATCAATAAATGATGAAATCGCACGAAAAATAATGCAAGGGGGATAAAAAATGATAAGCATGAGAAAAGGCGGGCATAAGGACTTAGAGCGCTACTACTCCGCCATGGAAATGGATTTTGACAGTGAGGAGCTTTTGCCGAAGCTGGCGATACACAAGGGAATGCTCAACGGCAGCATGGAGCTGCTTGTATTCACCGAGGACGAATCCAACATCGAGCTGGGCTACGCCTTGGTGTTCGTCAAGAGCCTATATGGGTACGTGCTTTTGAAGTATTATGCCATTTTGCCGTGGTATAGGGAGCACGGTGTCGGCGTGGAGACAATGCGCATGATAAATAAGCGCTATGCCGACCGTCAGGGCATTCTGACCGAGCTTACCGAGTTTGACGACCCGGACGAGGATCATTTGAAAAAGCTTTTCAAGTTCTTTGCGCGCTTTGGGTATGTGGATGTGCCGGTGAAGTATACCATACGCGGCACGAAAGCGAACTTGCTTGCAAAGCCCGTCAAGGGCACGGCGGAGCTTGCCCCCGTTGCGCATAGAATTATCACGGATATGTATTCCCGCGTCCTCACCCCCGGCGCAATGTGCGACATGATAGACATCCACCGCGGGGAGTAAAATAAGTGAAAGAAAACTTACGTAAAAAGAAAATAACGCGGATAGATGCGCTTTTTATACTGCTTTTGCTGTTTATGGCGGTTTTCTACGCGTGGAGACTGCCGCACGGCTACGCCGGGATA
>CAZGFK010000027.1:0-12824 GCA_964524815.1 uncultured Oscillospiraceae bacterium | reverse complement strand
TATTGCACTGTTCCTTACCGCCTTTGGCAGGGGGACAGCCTAATCAGCCAAGAATGGCACGTTTCGCAGCTGTCTGGTCTGCTGCTTTATCCCTTTATGCTCCTTTACCGCTTCTTCGGCGGCACGGGCGAGGGAATAATACTGACATTCAGATATTTCTACGGCGCAATGCAGATTATTGCTGCCGCGTGTATATATCTCTGCCTGCGGCGAAAGAACGGGGAAAAGAGCCTCGGCGCGTTGTGCGCGGCGGGCGTGTTCCTAGCTTTTGCCCCGTTTTGCAACACTACGCTTTCCTATAACACCATGGGTATAATGTCCCTCGCTCTTTGCGGGGCAATGCTCGCTTCGGCTGAGGGGCGCGGGTGGAAATACGTTGTGAGCGGCTTACTGATTGCCTGCGCGGTGCTTTGCTGCCCGTATCTTATCGTGCTCTATGTTATCTATTCCGCGTGCGTGATAGTGAATATTGCAAAAGTAAAGCGCGCCGGAGAGCATGAGCACAGGAGAAAAATGCTTAAAGCGTGGCTGTGCGTCACTGCGGGAGCGGCCTTTGTGGCACTTATCTTTGTTGTAACGCTCCTTTCGCGCACAACGCCGGACAGGGTTTTTCGCTCTTTGAAATGGATATTGGCAGACCCGGAGCATGACGGTGTTTCGCTGGGGGAAAAGCTTTATAAGTATTTCTATCTCCTTTTCTTTGATTATGTGGCGCTGTACAGGATATATCGCACCCCGATTCTCATCGGGGTTATCGGCGCGCTTTCAACGCTGCTTGTACGCGCAAAGGACGCTCGCTGGCGAGAGCACAGAGCGTGGTATCTTGTCTTTGCCGGGGTTTACACCATCGGGCTTGTTATCATGCTGAGAATGGAGCTTGGTTATATCCAGCGGATTAATCTTGCCCTGCCCATAGCGGGCCTTTGCGCGTTTAGCTTGAGCGAGGAGCGGGAAAAGAATGTGTTTAAGTTTATCTATATCCCCGGTCTTTGCTATTCGCTTCTTATCCATCTCGGCTCGAACACTCGCTTTAACTGCATAAGCTCCGGGCTAATAGTTTCGTGCGTGGCGAGTGCATATATGATTTGCGGCGTGGCCGAGGAGCTTTGGAGAGCGGAAAAGAAAAAAGATAAAGGCGCGGCGGCGGTTTTGCTGTTGTGCGTATTGACAGCGTGGGCGGTATCGGGAAAAGAGCTTGCCACAACAAGCTTCGCCCTCTTTGACGGCAGAATGGTGGACGAGCGGAGTATGCTTTATTCCTATGTTGATAAGGGGACGCACAAGGGCTTATATATCGCCGAGGACGAGCATTTTGACTATAACGGTATATACGAAAGCACCAAGGCGGCAAGAGAAGCCGAGGGCGAAAGCGTAATGTATTACACGGATATTCCCTTTGTCTATCTCATGGATGACAAGGTAAACGCCTCGTATTCTGCGTGGCTTTCTGTAAGCTACGGAGAGGGCGCTATCGACCGGCAGCTTGAGTATTGGGCGATTAACCCGGAAAAAATCCCGGATGTAATATATATCGACAAAAAGGTGCTCGGTGCCGAACGGGCATCGGTTGACCTCAACGTGGCAAACTACACCCTCACCGAGACCGACACGGCGTATCTGCTGACGAAGTGAGGATAAGTAAGGAGAATCAGCCTTGGAGGGAAATATAAAAAGCAAAATAAAACGCTATGACCTCATGTTTGCGGCAGTTTTTGCCGTGATGACGGCTTTTCTGATATGGAAAGCGCCGTATGGCTACGGAAGCACGGACGAAAGCTTTTATCTCACTATACCGTATAGGCTCATGCAGGGCGACAGCCTTTTGACCGAGGAATGGCACGTTTCCCAGCTGTCCGGGTTGTTGTTGTACCCGATATTGCTGCTTTATCGCCTGTTCGGCGGGACAAGCGAGGGGATTATACTATCGTTCAGATATATCTATGTTGCGGTGCAATGTGTATGCGCGCTGGCTATATATCTGTGCTTCCGCCGCTATGGAGACAAAGCTAGGCTCGGTGCAATATGCGTTGTTGCGGTTTTCATGCCGTATGCACCTTTTTATATTATGGCGCTTTCGTATAATACCACGGGTATAATGACGCTCACGGTGAGTGCGGTTATTCTCATAACCGCAGAAGAAAAGCTATGGAAGTATGCTTTAAGCGGGCTTCTATTTGCCGGTGGTGTGCTGTGTTGCCCATACAATATTATTATTTATCTTATTTACAGCATAATAATTGCCGCAATAGCTACGCGTAAAAGAAAAAGCGGCGAGAGAGAAACGGCGAAGAATCTCATAAAAAAGTGGTTGACTTTTACGCTGGGTGCGGCATTACTCGCCTTGTTCTTTGCTTCCCTCGTTGTGGCGAGAGCCGATTTTAGTCAGCTGGGGAGATCCTTTGCCGGGATAATGAGCGACCCGCAACATGAGCCGTTGACCTTTTATGCAAAGCTGTGGCAGTACTATAATGCCATGATAAAAAAGCTTCTTCCGACTGTGGTCGGCATTGCGGGAGTAGTAATAGTGTTCTTGGCGCGCTGTATTGATAAACAATGGAAAGAACATCGCCCGCTTTTTCTCACAGGCGCGTCACTGTACACAATAGCTTTTGCGTTGTACTTAGATAGATTCGTCAGCTATATAAACTATATAAATGTGGCCTTGCCGTTTTTGGGACTGTGCGCATACATTCTAAGCGAAAACAGAAACAAAAAGGCGTTCCTATTTTGGTATATACCCGGAGTAGTTTATTCGTTTTTAATACATCTGGGTTCTAATAACGGCGGATTCTGCATAACCTCGGCGCTGAACGTGACAAGCGCGGCGAGTGCATATATAATAGGAAGCACGGCACATGAAATATGGAAGAATAAAAAATGCGCGGATTACATAGCCGCGATTGCCGTCATGCTGGGTGTGCTGACCGTCTGCACCGTTGCCGTGAAAGAACAGGCAACGACAAGCTACTGTGGGTTTAACGGCAGAATGACGGATAACAGAAACTATCTCTATTCAAAAGTTGAAGTAGGCACGTCAAAGGGCTTAAAAATGGCCGAAGATGAACATTATGACTACATAGTCGGATATAACGACACTGAAAGCGTCCGAAACGCGGAAGGGAAAAACGTAGTATATTATGCACATCGGCCTTGGCTTTATCTCGCGGATGAAAAGAGAAATGCGGCTTTTTCGGCTTGGATGTCGATAAACACAAGCGACAGCGCCATTGAAAGGCTCTTAGATTACTGGGATATAAACCCGGAGAAAGAGCCGGATATTATCTATATAGATAAAAATGCGGTTAGTGCCGAGCGGGCATCGGTTGACCTCAACGTGGCAAACTACACCCTCACCGAGACCGACACGGCATACCTGCTGACGAAGTGAGCACAGCGTGTTTTGACACAATAAACGGGAGCAATCCTATATACTATTCACAACATGAAACTACTCGTTGAGCAAATTTTCAATAACAAGGAAGCGGCGGCGCTCCCGGAGCTGGCGGAGCGCGGCGGGCTTCCTGCGCTCGTTTCCGGGCTGTCGGCGGTGCACAGGGCAAACCTCGCCGCGGCGCTCCGGCTGAAGCTTAGCCGCCCGCTGGTGGTAATCTGCCCGGACGATACCTCCGCTGAGGGCATGGCAAAGGATCTTGCCGCCATGCTGGGCGAGCGCGTTGAAACGCTCATCATGCGAGACTTTAACTTTTACGCCTCGGAAGCGGCCTCGCGCCAAAATGAGCAGCGGCGCATCGCCGCGCTCCACAAGCTCGCCGAGGGCAGGGCAAGGGTAATAACCGCGTCCGTGTCCGGACTAATCGAGCGCACTATGCCCGCCGACACGCTGAAAGCGGCGGCGTTTACGCTGGATATGTCCGTTCCCTGCGCCATAGAGGACGCGGAGCGCGCGCTCATAAACTGCGGTTACACCCGCTCAGAGCAGGTCGAGGGACAGGGGCAGTTTGCCCGCCGCGGCGGAATACTGGACTTTTTCTCCCCCGGCGCTGTCCAGCCCGTGCGCGTGGAGTTTTGGGGCGATGACATTGATTCCATGGGATACTTTGACCCCGATACTCAGCGCCGCGATGAGCAGATTTCATCCTGCACCATTCTTCCCGCTGCCGAGACCTTGCCGCAGCTTACGCAGGGCGGCGTTGAAGCTCTCGCGCGCGAGATAGAAGCGTTTGCGGAAAAATACGCCCGCAAACGGACAAGCGAAAACGCCAAAACTCTCGCCGCCACACTGCGCGCGGACGCGGAGCGGATAAAAAACAACGTCATAATGCCGGACGCGGACAGATATCTGCCCGTGATATACCCCTTTGCCACGGCCTTGGACTATCTCCCGCCGGACGCGGTAATTATAATAGACAGACCCACTCGCTGCGGCGAACACGCGCGCGAATACGCAAAGGAACTGGCGGCGGACGTGGCCGAGCAGCAACGGCGCGGAGAGCTGGCCATGACGGCGGAGGGGTACTACCTTGGCTTTGACGCGCTGATGTCGCGAGTTACGGACTGGCCGCTGTACATGACGGACGCGTTCACGCTCTCCCGGGTGCCGATAGAGCCGAAAACCATAGCCAGCATACCGGCAAAGCAGCTACCCTCATACGCCGGGAGCGCACAGGCCGCGGCAGAGGATGTGAAGCTTTATCTAAAGGACAAATACCGCGTTGTCGTGCTCGCCTCGGACGAGCGGCGCGCGCGGGTGCTGGAAGATTTCTTCGCAAACAACGGCATAAAGGCCGCGTTCACCCCGCAAGCGGAGGCGATACCCGAAGAGGGCAAATGCATAATCACGCTCGGCGCGATTTCCGCCGGGATAGAATACCCCGGCTTGCGCCTTGCCATACTCACGGACGCGCAATTGCTGCGCGCCGGAGCGAAGAAGAAAAAAGCCGCCGCAAAAAAGCTGCCCGCCGGGCGAGAGCGGATAAACTCCTGCGCGGACTTGGCTGTGGGCGATTACGTGGTGCATGAAAACCACGGGATAGGGCGCTTTGCGGGCATTGTGAAAATGCAGGTGGACGGCTTTGAAAAGGACTATATAAAGCTGGCCTACGCGGGCTCGGATACGCTGTATGTCCCCGCCACGCAGCTTGACCTCGTCAGCAAGTACACCGGCGGCGGGGAAGAGCGGGTGGTGAAGCTATCCAAAATGGGCGGCACGGACTGGGCGAAAACCCGCTCGCGGGCAAAGTCCGCCGCCAAGGACATGGCGCAAAAGCTCATCGCGCTCTACGCCCAGCGCCAGCGCCTGCCGGGCTACGCTTTCTCGCCGGACAGCGAGTGGCAGCGTGAATTTGAGGATAACTTCGGCTACACCGAAACCGATGACCAGCTTAGATGCATAAACGAAATTAAGGCCGACATGGAGCGCGCCGTGCCGATGGATAGGCTTTTGTGCGGCGATGTGGGCTTCGGGAAAACCGAGGTGGCGATGCGCGCGGTGATGAAGTGCGTGCTGGACGGCAAGCAAGCGGCGATACTCGTCCCCACAACGGTGCTCGCCCAGCAGCATTACCAAACCGCGCTCCAGCGCTTTTTCGGCTTCCCGGTGAACATAGAGGTTTTGAGCCGCTTCAAAACCGGGGCGCAATCGACAAAGGCGCTCGCCGCAATCGCAAACGGGCAGTGCGACCTTGTTATAGGCACGCACAGGCTCTTATCCAAGGACGTGCATTTTAAAAACCTCGGCCTGTTAGTCGTGGACGAGGAGCAGCGCTTCGGCGTGACGCACAAGGAGCATATTAAAGAGCTGAGCCAAGGCGTGGACGTGCTGACGCTCTCGGCCACGCCCATTCCGCGCACACTGAATATGGCGATGTCCGGCATACGCGATATGTCCACGATAGATGAGCCGCCCGAAAACCGTCTCCCGGTGCAGACCTTTGTGCTGGAGCACGATTGGGGCGTGCTTGCCGACGCTATGCGCCGGGAGCTACAGCGCGGCGGGCAGGTTTATTATCTGCATAACCGCATAGACGATATTGACCGCACCGCCGTGAGAATCCGCAACCTTTTCGATGAAGAGGTGAGCGTGGCGGTGGCGCACGGGAAAATGGATAAAGCGATGCTGGCCTCGGTAATGGAGAGTATGTCCTCGGGCGAGGTGCAGATTCTTGTATGCACCACAATTATCGAAACCGGCATAGATATCCCCAATGTAAATACCCTCATCATAGAGGACGCGGATCACCTGGGGCTTGCGCAGCTGCACCAAATACGCGGGCGCGTAGGGCGCTCCACGCGCCGCGCCTCGGCGTACCTCACATTTAGGCGCGACAAGGTGCTCAATGAGGACGCTGAAAAACGCCTCAACGCCATACGCGACTTTGCCCAGTTCGGCTCGGGCTACAAAATTGCCATGCGCGACCTGGAAATACGCGGCGCGGGCAACCTCTTGGGCGCGGAGCAGTCGGGGCACATGATAGATGTGGGCTACGATATGTATATGAAGCTTTTGAGCGAGGCGGTGCTGGAGGCGCGCGGAGTGGAGCTTCCCCAGCGGGCGGACTGCTCGGCGGATCTCGCCGTGGCGGCGAACATCCCGGACGCGTACATTACCTCGTCCGAGCAGCGCATGGATATCTACCGCCGCATTGCGCTCATCCGCACCGAGGCAGAAGCCGATGACCTCATTGACGAGCTTATTGACCGCTTCGGTGACCCGCCGCCGGGCGTAAACTCGCTTGTACACGTGGCGCTTTTGCGCGGCGAAGCCGGGCGCGCCGGGGTTACGGACATTTCACAGAAATCCGGGGAGCTGCGCTTCACGGTAAAGGACTTCGACATGGAAAAGGTGTCGGCGCTGTACGCAAAGCCGGAGTACAACAAGCGCCTGCGCGTCGAGGCGGGAGCAAAGCCCTGCCTTGCCGTCAAAATCGCCGACCGCCGCCGCGTCATTGACGAGGCGCGCCGCTTTGTCGCCGACTGGAGCGGGGAAGCAACGGTGCAATAATCTGCCGATGTGGCTATAGGCGGGCAGGGGGTGTCCTATTTGATGTCGCCGACACTCCCTGCCCACTCCACGGGCGCGAGGCTGATGCAGGGGGCGGCGGGGGTTGTCCTACGGACGCGTTTCGTACTGCACGTTTTTTTGCTGAGCACGGGAGTTAGACTTTCCATTGTAATACCCAGCCTGTAAATATATGATAGGTAGGCTAAACGAGGTTGTTATAATGCATCTGTGGGATAACCCCCAACGCTCAAGATTGCCTACACCCCCAACAAAAGATGAACAGGGAGTAAAATAACCCTTTTCTCGCTTGTGAATTGCGCCGCATGGTGGTATATTCTCAACAGACAATGAAAAACGACCCGAAAGGAACAACGATATGAAAAAACAGCTTGCGCTTATTTTGGCCTTGTGCCTTGCGCTGACGGCGCTTGTCGGCTGCGGCAGCAGCGCCGACACGGACGCTGCCGAACCCGCCGAAACCGAGACTGCCGCCGAAGCGCCCGTTGACGAAACCGCCGCCGAAGCGGAAGAGAGCGAGCCGGTAGAGGTGAAAGTGGTGGACTATTCCGCGCTTTACGCTTCCCACGAGCCGGACGAGGTTGTAGCCACGGCCAACGGCCACGACATACCCTGGGGCGAGTATTTCTACTGGTATTACACCCAAGTGAGCCAAATGGATAACTATTTTGCGCAAATGTCCTCTTATTACGGGATTAACTACGACTGGGACGACCCCGTGAGCGAAGATTCGGATGAAACCTTTGCCGAGCTTGCCTCCGAGAACACCGAGGTCATGCTCCGCCAGTTTTACGGCATAGAGGGCTACGCCGAGGAGAACAAAATCACCCTCACGGACGAGGATAACGCCCTTGTCGATGAGCGCATGGAAGAGGACAAGCTCTCCCTTTGCGGCGAGGGCGCAACCGAGGACGATTTCAACAAGAAGCTCGGCGAAATCTTCATCTCCCGCGAGCTTTACGACCGTATGAGCCGCATAGATAAGCTCTACAGCCGCGGCATGGCCGACAAGTACGGCGAGGACGGCGAAAAGGTGAGCGATAAAGAGGCGCTGGCGTTTCTTGACGATAACGGCTACCTCTCCGCAAGCCACATTCTCCTCATGACCACCAACCCCACCACGGGCGAGGCGCTCAGCGAGGACGAGGCTGCCGAGAAGAAGGAGCAGGCCGAGAAGATAGCCGAGGAGCTTGGAGCAATTAAGGACGAAAAGAAGCTCACGGCGCGCTTTGCCGAGCTTAAAGAGAAGTACGACGAGGACACCGGCAAGACCTACTACCCCGACGGCTATGTTTTCACCGAGGGGACAATGGTGACGGAGTTTGAGGACGCTGTAAAGGCGATGAAAGCGGGCGAAGTGTCCGAGGTGGTGGAATCCCCCTACGGCTACCATGTCATTATGCGCCTTGCCCCCAGCGCCGACCGCACCGTCAGCTACTCCTCCGATGGCACAGTGGCCTACTCTGCCCGCTATATCTGCGCAAGCCGGCAGTATTCCGATGAAGTCGAGAGCTTTGTAAGCTCCGTGAAGCTCAGCGTGAAAGACGGCTTTAGCGTGAATGTTGCAGACTATGTAAAAACCGTGACGCAATAATAATGCGAACGCAGCATAAAATCGCGAAATCGCACGAATAGTAATATATCCGCATTAAAAAGGTTGTAGATGAACGAATCTACAACCTTTTTGTCGTTCGCCCTACTATATATATAATAGGTAGAGCGGCGAAAGCCACGGCGGCGTTGAGCCATGGAATGAGAATGCGCGACCATCTGTCAAGTGCAGTTGCACCCGGAGCGAGCGCAAGCCCCAGCGCCAGGCACACGAGCGCCACCGGCACCGCGACCCAGCGTCCGCCGCGCAGACTAAAAAGCCGCTCCCCGCGATACGGAGCAAAGCAGTCCAGCGCCAAGCGCAGAGAATGCGAGGCCGCGATAAAGCAAACGGAAACCGTGGCAAAGTCCGTAAACACCCAAAGAGACACCACGAACGCTTCCACCCGCTCCACGGTGTTGAAGAAGCTGAGGTTTTTAACGAGGGAGAAGAACGGGTGCGTCAGGCGCGAGGCAAGCTCCGCTCCGAATGCGCCGACTATCGCCGTCATCAGGCACGATAGCAGCGCCGACACGCCCACTGCCCACAAAAGTCCGCCACGCAGGGCGCTGCCCTCGTCACGCTTGAGCGGCGTAAGGAAGCACGCCGCATACAGCGGCATCGCCGCCACGTCCAGCACGCTTGCCGCAGCGGAGAGTATACCGGGAGAATCGAACACTGTCACGGGCAGCAGGTTTTCCCGCCGGACGGAGAAGAGCGCGAACAGCAGCACGATAAACAGCACTCCCAGCACGGCGGAGAGGAAAATGTTTGCCGCGCGCACCAGGGTGCGGGGCGCATCGAGCGCCGAGAGGAGGCAAAGCGCACCCATAGTAACGGTGAACAGCGCCGCACCCGAATCGGGGTACATGGTGGAGATGATGCGCTCGCTCCCGGCGCGCAGAGTAAACGCCCCGTAAAGGCAAAACCACAGCCCGAAAAGCAAAAGTGCCGCGCGCCCCGAACGCACACCCAGTGCGCGCAAAATAAGCTCGGCCAAGCTCTCGTCCTCTCTTCGCCGCGCGAGAAAGAGGTTTATAAACCCCACGTACAGCATAACGCCCGGCAGCGCCAAGATAGGCGCAAGCCACGCGCCGCGCCCGGCGTGCTCGGCAGCCGCGTGCGGCACAAGACGCAGAGCGGGGGAGAGAAATATAACCGTACACAGCCCCAAAAGCTGGCGTCGGGAAAAGGAATAGTCTTTATTCATGGTTGTAAACCGTCCTGCGCGTGTCGTTGGAGTGGGTTATTTGCCCGGTCACGCTTATGCGCACCTCAAGCGCGGGCAAAAGCTCGTAAAAGGGGCGGTCAAGGCGCGCCCAACTCTCCGGGGACGCTTGCTCCACTGCCGCGCCCAGGCCTATAAAGTCCGCGCAAAGTGACCGGGCAAGGCGAAGTATCCCGCTTATCCTTTGCGAAACGAGGCTTTCAAGCTCCCCGGTGAGATAGTCCATATAGGCGCTGTCGGCAAAGCTTGCCGTGCCGTCTGCTTCCAGCACCGTTGCCCCCACGTGCGCCGCGATGTCTATGCGGCTTAACGCGCCGTCCGTTGTAAAGCGCGGGGTAATGTCGCACCGGCCTTGGTTAATCTCCAGCGTCACGGCGTTGCCGCGCGCATCCTCTACCGTCACATCCGTCTGCCGCACCGTGTTTTTCAAAAAGCTTATGCCGAGCGCGTTGTCGGTATCTATATACCCCACGAGCTTCATATTCTGCATTATCGCGTACCCCGCCCCCGCCGCCGTAAGGCGCGGGGTATCGGCGGGGGTGTCGGCGGGCGCGGACGCGTCCGCGGTGTTGTCGGCGCTTGGGTTTTCCGCGTCGGGCGCGTCGGTTGAGCCGTCCTCGGCGGGTGCGGCTTGGGCGGCGGGGGTCAGCTCCAAGGCGCAGACGAGCGCAGAGCCGTGGCGAAGCGTGTCGCGGGTGAAGTCGGAGAGCGTGTAAACGTTGCCGCCGCCGCGCGTGTCGTAAAATTCGCTGACGCCGCGCAGGATTTCGCTTATCCCGGCCGTCTCGTCCCCGACTTCGAGCACGGCTTTCTCGGCAGTCGCGCCCTTTACTATATAAATAGGTATATCAACCCGCAGCCTCGGTGACTGCGTGACAAAGTCCACGCAGTCGGTAAGCCCGCGGCGTGCGTAATCCTCGCCCAGCATAAGCGCATCCATGTGGGAAAAGAAGAGAGATTCTTCAAAGGAGTAATTCTGTGCGCGCTCCACCGCCGAGGCTATCGTTGCCCCGTTGAGCTTCATGCGCACGGGGCTTTTGCGCCGTCCGCTTGCTGCGGACGAGGCCAGCGACAGCGTAATCCCGCCCTCGGCGGCGCGGTCAAGCCCCATCGTTTGCAGCACCAAAAGCTGCTCCATCTCGCGGTAGTTGGAGTAAACGCTGCCGCAGGCGGAAAGAGTGGGGAGCATGGCGGCAAGGAGCAGGGCGCATATAAGCCTTTTCATTTCTGCCGCCTCCTGTCGGGGGTGTTTAATATCGGGTCACGGAATTTGTCCTGAGTTTTCGGCACTCGCACAAAAAGCTTCAAAAACCCGCCCGGTACGCCCTCGCTCAAAGGCGCGGTGTAGTTCACGCCGAAAGAATCAATCCGCGCGAGGAAGAACACAATCACGCAGCAGCTTGCCGCCACGCCGTAAAGCCCCGCCGCCACAGCCGCCAGCACCAGAGCGAAGCGGATGAGCCGCACGGCAGAGCCGAGGTCTTGGCTCGGCAGGGTGTACCCCGCGATGCCCGACAGCGCCACCACGATTATCGCAATCGGCGACACTACCTGCGCTTCCACGGCCGATTGCCCCACGATGAGCGCCCCGATGATAGAAACCGTGTCGCCGATGGGGTTTGGCAAGCGTAAGCCCGCCTCTTGCAAAAGCGTGAACGCCACCAGCATCCCCAGCACCTCAAGCGCCGTGGAAAACGGCACATTCTGCTTCGCCTCTATTATAGATAATAGTAGCCGCGAGGGGATCATCTCCTGGTGGTACATCGCGATGGCCACGTAAAGTGCCGGCAGCAGCGCCGAGAGCGCCAGGGAGAAATACCGCAGTATCGCCACGGCGGACGCAACGAGAAAATGCGAGGTTGTGTCGCTCGTGACCTTCATAAACTCCGCAAACGTCACCGGCAGCACAAGCCCCACGGGTATTCCGTCTATCAGCAGCCCCACGCGCCCGTCTAAAAGGTACATCGCGAAGCGATCCGGTCTCTCCGTGTGCGCAAGCTGCGGGAAAGGAGAGCAAGGCGCGTCCGTTATGCCCTCCTCGAGTATGCCTACGGCAAGGAGCGCGTCTATATCTAGCGCATCTAAGCGCGAGGCGAGGGTGCGCACGGTTTCCGGCGCGGCCACGCCCTCTACGAACATTATCGCCACGCTAGTCGCGCTCTTGCGCCCGACCCGGCTTTCCACAAGCTTCAGCTTCGGCGAGGCGATGCGCCGCCGGACAAGGGCGGTGTTGATGCGCAGGGTTTCCACAAAGGAATCCTTTGCCCCTTTCAGCGCCTTTTCCAGTGTCGGCTCGCCCACGGCGCGCACCTTGTCCGTTTTCACCTCGAAGCACAGCGCCGACCGGAGCGTATCGAACACCACCGCGCAGTGACCGTGCGTCAGCGCGGCGATCACCTCGTCCGTTGTCGCTGCGCGCTTGACGGAGTAGCTGTAGACCCCGCCGTGGAGTATGGCGTACTCGGCTTGCTCCTCGCTCCTTGCTCCCGATGCGCGAGCCGACTGCGTGAGCGGCCTGAGCACAAGGGACGAAACATCCCCGCCGGAAACTATCCCGTCCAGCCAGCAGACATTTACCCTCACGCTCTTTTCAAGCCCAAACGCAATCTCGCGCATTTCAAAATCCGCGCAGGACGAAAAAATCTCCCGCAGGGAAGCGGCGCACAGCGGCTTATCGTATTCCGGCAGACGAAGCGGATGCACAAAATCTCTTTTAAAACTGAAATCAAACATGGTTTCAGTATTTCCGCAGGAGTGTAAATTAATACGCGCTCGCCCATGTTGGGTTACATAACGAGGCAAAGCACAAGATGTAGCGCCCAAAGAAAAACTTTAAAAATAATTGCGAAAAAACGAAAAAAGTTGTTGACAAAGGGTGATTTCGGTGGTATATTAGGCAAGCTCGCTTCTGAGAGCGCACAAGTTTCCCTGAGCACGGAAAAGATTTGAGAAAAGAAATTCAAAAAAATCTGAAAAAAGTGCTTGACAAACGGAAACCACTGTGGTATAGTAAATAAGCTGTCGCC
>CAZGFK010000026.1:16356-19673 GCA_964524815.1 uncultured Oscillospiraceae bacterium | reverse complement strand
AGAGGAATAATTATGAAAGTTTGTGTTGTGGGAACGGGATATATCGGGCTGCCGACGGCGCTGATGCTTGCAGCTCACGGGGTGCAGGTTGAGGCGGTAGGCCACAGGCAGGAGACGGTGGATAAGCTCAGTCGGGGCGATGTGACTTTTGAGGAAAAAGGGCTTCCGGAGCTTTTTACCGCTGCTCGCGAGAGCGGGAACATCAATTTTCGCTGTGACTATCCGGCAGAGGATTTCTATATCATAACCGTCCCTACGCCGTATCTTGCCGACAGCAAGAAGGTTGACGCATCGGCGATAGTGGACGCGCTTCGCCATGTTCTTGCCCACTGCAACAATGGCGCTGTTATAGTTGTGGAGTCTACGGTTTCCCCGGGAACTATAGACCGCGAGGTGCGCCCCGTGGTGGCCGAGAGCGGGAAAAACGTACATCTTGCTCACGCGCCGGAGCGCATAATCCCCGGCAATATGCTCAATGAGCTTATACATAATTCCCGCACTATCGGCTGTGACGATGCCGAAACGGGCGAGATTATCAAGAATACCTATCTTTCGTTCTGCCAAGGCGATATTGTCATAACCGACATTAAAACTGCCGAGATGACAAAGGTTGTGGAGAACACCTTCCGCGACATTAATATTGCCTTTGCAAATGAGCTTGCCAAGATCTGCCGCAAGGGCGGCATGGACGTGGGCGAGGTTATACGCATTGCCAATAAGCATCCGCGTGTAAACATCCTCCAGCCCGGCCCCGGTGTCGGCGGACACTGCATATCCATTGACCCTTGGTTTTTGGTGGGCGATTTCCCGGAGGAAGCGCAGCTCATACGCAAAGCGCGCGAGATAAACTCTTCTATGCCGGAATATGTGCTCAACCGCATTGAGTGCATTATGCGGGAAAACGGGATTAAAGACCTCTCTCGTGTCGGCCTTTACGGGCTTACGTATAAGGAAAATGTGGACGATACGCGCGAAAGCCCGACCTTGCAGCTGCTTGAAGTTATTGAAAAGCACGGCTTGCCCGCGCCGACGGTGTATGACCCGATGGTGGCGATGGGTAAGGTCAAATCCCAGTGCGCTACGCTCGATGAGTTTCTTTCCAAATCGGAGCTTGTTGTTTTGCTCGTGGGTCACAGCGAGATTAGAAATGCAACGGAGCGCCTTACAGGAAAGCTCGTGCTTGATACGCGCGGAATAATAACGGACGGCAGCGCCTATACGCTGTAAAGAGACTGTATGAAAAAAATAATGCTGGTTTTCGGGACGCGACCCGAAGCCATTAAAATGTGCCCGCTCGTGAATGAGCTGAAAAAAAGAGACGGCGTTGAGCTGACCGTGTGCGTCACGGGTCAGCATCGACAGATGCTCGATCAGGTGCTTGAAGCCTTTTCCGTTGTGCCGGATTATGACCTCTCCATTATGAAAGAGCGGCAGGATCTCTTCGATATAACAACGAATATTCTTCAGCGAATAAAAGCGGTGTTGGAAGAGGTGAGGCCGGATGTCGTGCTCGTTCACGGCGATACATCCACCACCTTTGTCACGGCGCTTGCCTGCTTTTACTTGCAGATTCCCGTGGGGCACGTGGAAGCGGGGCTTCGCACATACGATGTCTATTCTCCCTACCCGGAGGAATTTAACCGTCAAGCTGTCGGCGTTATATCGCAGTATAATTTTGCGCCAACCGAGATATCCAAGCAGAATTTACTCCGCGAGGGAAAGCGCGCGGAGAGCGTGTACGTAACCGGCAACACCGCCATTGATGCGCTTAAAACTACGGTGCGCAAGGACTATACCCACCCGGAGCTTGACTGGGCGGCGGGCAGCCGCTTGATAGTTATCACGGCGCACAGAAGAGAAAACCTCGGCGAGCCGATGCACCAGATGTTTCGCGCGATTCGCCGCATTATTGACGAGCACCCGGATGTTAAAGCCGTTTACCCCATTCACATGAACCCCGTTGTGCGCCGCGCGGCGGAGGAAGAGCTGGGCGGGTGCGACAGAATACACATTATCGAGCCGCTTGATGTTTTGGATTTCCATAACTTCATGGCGCGCTGTCACCTCATTCTCACGGACAGCGGCGGCATTCAGGAGGAAGCGCCCGCGCTGGGTAAGCCCGTGCTTGTCATGCGCGATACGACCGAGCGCCCGGAGGGCATTGCCGCCGGAACGCTTCGCCTTGTCGGCACGGAAGAGGAGACTATTTACAGGGAGTTTAAGCGCTTGCTGACGGACGAAGAGGCGTACCGCGCCATGTCCGTGGCCGCGAACCCCTACGGTGACGGACACGCGTGCGAGCGCATAGCGGATATACTTCTTAAAAACTGAGGTAGTAATCAATGGGACAAAGGCTCTTTTTCGGCGGCGCTGCCTTGCGTGTGCCGGAGCGCCCCACGGCGGCGGGTAAATATATCGAGGCGGCGGTTTATGCGCTGTCGGCCGCGTTTTTTGCCTATGTAGCCGTTATAAAAGCGGCACAGCTTGCGTCCTCTTTCCAAAGCGTAATGAAAGCCCTTGCCGTAATCGTCCTTTTGGGTGCTGTGTTTTGGCTTATATTCAAGGCAAGGTGCTTTGAGCGTGTGAGCTTGGCTGCGGTGCTGCTGCTTGCCGCCGCTCTTCGCGTGTGGTATGTTTTCACTGTGCCCACCGAGCCTATAAGCGATTTCGGACTTTTGTATTCCGTGGCGCAGGATACCGCGAACGGCGATGTGAGCTGGGCGTATGTTACCGAGGGGTATTTTTCTTGGTGGCAGTATCAAATTCCCTTTGTTTTGTATGAAGCGTTTGTAATTAAGCTTACGCATTCAATGGCGGCGTTGAAGCTTCTCAATGTCGTGTGGAGCGTGGGAGCGGTCTACTTCACCTATCGCATTACGGCGCATTTTACCTCTAAGCCCTGTGCTGCGGCCTCGGCGCTTATGCTTGCCGTATATCCGGGGTCAATTACCCAAAGCTCCGTTTTAACAAATCAGCATATTTCGCTTTTCTTCATTCTCTTCGGTGTTGCCGTGCTCGTTGAAGCAAGGTCACTGCGGGGAAGCATATTCGCGGGCGTGTTGCTCGCTTTGGCAAATCTCATGCGCCCGGAAGGGACTATAATAGTTGCGGCAGTGCTGTGTGTTGCAGTTTGGGCGTTTATCGCGCGGCCTACACGCCGCGCGGGTGCGAGCATTCTTTTGATCTTGGCGGCGGTTATCGGGGTGTATTTTGCCTTTCAAGGGCTGACGGAGCTTATGCTCGGCGCGCTCGGCTATGCGCCGCACGGAATAGGTAACTCCGTTCCCGAATGGAAGCTTGTTGTCGGGCTTGACATG
>CAZGFK010000026.1:0-16256 GCA_964524815.1 uncultured Oscillospiraceae bacterium | reverse complement strand
GATAACGGGTAAGAGGACAAGCACCTCGCCTGTGCCGCTTTTGACGGCGGCGATACTCTGCGGCACGGTGCTGGCGTTTTTAATCGTTGAAATTCAGCCGCGCTACAGATATTTTGCGATGCCCTTTGTTTTCGTTCTTGCAGCGTACACTTTGGAGCGAGTTTTCAGCTCCCCACGATACATATGGAAAAGATAACATCTCGGAAAAATGAATACATTCGCTCGCTGAGGCTTCTTGCGTCCGAGGGCGAATATCGGCGCGAGCGGGGGGAGTACGTTTGCGACGGGATAAAGCTTCTGCGCGAGGCTATTTTGTCCGGCGCAGAGGTTACGAGCGTGTTGTGGCGCGAAGCGCCGGAAGCGCTTGACGGCCTTAATGTCCCGGCGCAGTATATTGCCGACAGCGCGCTTTTCGATTACGCATCCCCTATGAAGAATAGCCCCGGCCCCGTATTCACCGTGGCTATAGCGCCTGAGCGCGACGAGGGCGAGATGAAAAATGCGCTCGTCCTTGAAACCGTGCAAGACCCCGGCAATGTCGGTACGGTTATCCGCACGGCAAACGCCCTCGGCATAGACGCGGTTATCCTCACGGGTGAGTGTGCGGATCTATATAACCCCAAGACCGCGCGCGCCACGATGGGCGCGATTTTCCGCCAGCGCGTAATCGCTTGCCCCGTTACCGAGCTTGAAAAAATGCTTTACGAAAACGGCCTTGCGCTTTACGGCGCGGCGCTTTCCCCGCGCGCGGCGGATATCCGCGCGTTGAGCCTTAAAAACGCTGCCGTTGCCGTCGGAAGCGAGGGCAGGGGACTGAGCCGGGAATTGCTTTCCATGTGTACAGGCGAGGTTATTATCCCCATGCGCCCGTGCAGCGAATCCCTCAACGCGGCCGTTGCGGCGGCGATAGTGATGTGGGAAATGGCGCGCTGAGGCGCACACTTTGTATCCGGAGGAAAGGCAATGGCGGCACTCAAATATTGGATATGGCTTGCCGATGCGCAGGTAAGCCCGAACACGAAATCCGCTCTGCTGCGCCGCTACGGTGACGCGCAGCGCGCTTTTTTCGCGCCTACGGGCGAGATAAGCGCAACCGAGGGCGTTAGCTCGGCCGATGCAGAGCGCTTGGAAGCGCGCGACTTGACGGAGAGTGCGCGTATCATAGCCGAGTGCGAGAAAGCCGAAATCGAGATAATCACAATAGAGGACCGCGCCTATCCCGCGCGGCTGAAAAACATATATGCGCCGCCGCCGGTGCTGTTTGTAAAGGGTAAGCTGCCGCCGCTTGATGAAAGCGCCGCCATTGCCGTGGTCGGAACGCGAAAAGCGTCCGATTACGGGCTGAAAATGGCGAGAGAGCTTGCCTTTGAAATAGTCAAGTGCGGCGGCATTATTGTCTCCGGGCTTACAAACGGCATTGACGCGGCGGCCGCTTTCGGCGCGCTCAACGCGGGCGGAAAGTGCATAGGCGTACTGGGAACGGACATATTGCAGGATAAAACCGAGCTTGCCCGCAGAGTTTCAAGCCGTGGCGCGCTCGTGAGCGAGTATGCACCCGGAGTGAGCGCAAAGCGCAGCTTCTTTCGCGACAGGAATCGCATAACTGCGGGCTTGGCAGTCGGCGCGCTGGCCGTTGAAGCGCCGGAGCGCAGCGGAACGCGCTTGTTTATAGAAGAAGCCGCCGAGCAGGGCAAGGAGATTTTCGCCGTTCCCGCGAATGCGGACGCTTCCAACAGCGCCGGAACAATCGGAATGCTCAAGGACGGGGCGAAGCTCGTGACAAACGGGTGGGACGTGATGAGCGAGTTTGAATGGCGCTTCCCGGAGACTATCCACCGCCCGGAGCTTGCCGACATGAAAGCGGTATCTTCCGCGCCGCTCCCGCCGGAGATTACCAAAAAGCGCGCCGCCCGACATAAAAATTCAAAAAAAGTCATTGACAAGGCGGAAAACACGAGCTATATTGACTTGAAAGCGCAGCTGGATGGGCTGAACGAGGCACAGCTGAAGATAGTCGGCGCGATAGAGCCTGACGGAACGCACATTGACGATATTATCGAAAAGTGCGGCCTATCTGCGGCAATTGTGCTCGCGCAGCTCACCGTTTTGGAGATTAAGGGCTTTGTCAGCCGCATACCCGGCAGACGCTTTGTATTGAATACAGCGAAGAAGTGAGGAAAAACAATGGCAAAAGCAAAGGAACTCGTCATAGTGGAGTCACCGGCAAAGGCTAAAACTATAGAAAAATACTTGGGCGGCGAATTCAAGGTCAAGGCCTCTATGGGGCATTTGCGTGACCTGCCCAAAAGCAAAATGGGCGTGGATATCGAAAACGGCTTTGAGCCGCAGTATATCCCCGTTCAGGATAAGCGCGAGCTTATAAGCGAGCTTAAAAAGGACGCGAAAAGCGCGCCCACAGTCTATCTCGCGACCGACCCTGACCGCGAGGGCGAGGCGATTTCGTGGCATCTCAAGGAGCTTTTGGAGCTTGATGACAGCAAGGCAAAGCGTGTCACGTTCAATGAGATTACGAAAAAGGTTGTCACAGAGAGCATAAAAAACCCGCGCGCAATAGACCAAGACCTGGTTGACGCGCAGCAGGCGCGGCGTATACTTGACCGCATTGTGGGCTATAAGCTCTCTCCGCTTCTCTGGCGCAAGGTGAAAAAGGGACTGAGCGCCGGGCGCGTGCAGTCGGTTGCAACGCGCATGGTGGTTGACCGCGAGGAAGAGATAAAGGCATTTGTCAGCGAGGAATACTGGCTTTTGGATGCGCATCTTAATTGCGGCACACCGGAAGCGAGCTTCACCGCGCGCTATTACGGTACCGGCGACAAAAAGGCCGAGCTTAAATCCGAAAGCGATGTAAACGCTGTCATCTCCGCCACGGCCAACGCCCCGTTCACGGTCAAAACCGTCAAGCGCGGCGAAAAGCCGAAATCTCCCGCACCCCCGTTCATCACCTCCACGCTCCAGCAGGAAGCGTCCCGCCGACTTGGAATGACTCCACGCCGCACCATGGCCATCGCCCAGCAGCTTTATGAAGGCGTGGAGCTCAGCGGGCAGGGCAGCGTGGGCTTAATCACCTATATGCGTACCGACTCTTTGCGCCTATCCGATGAGGCGCTTAATGCCGTGCGCGCATTCATTACCGAGCGCTACGGCGCGCGCTTTTGCCCGGCTGAGCCTCGCCGCTTCAAAACCAAGGCCGGCGCGCAGGATGCGCACGAGGCCATACGCCCCACGGATGTGAATCTCACCCCGGAAGTCGTCCGCAAGGACTTGACGCAGGAGCAGTATAGGCTCTATCGCCTCATATGGGGGCGCTTTACGGCCTGCCAAATGGCAAACGCAATATATGATAATGTCTCCGTTGACACCGAGAGCGCCGGGCATATCTTCCGCGCCAATTATTCCGAGCTTAAATTCCCCGGCTACACGGCGGTGTATGAGGAGCAACGGGACGAGGAGAGCGCGGAGCTGGCTAATCCCTTGCCCAGTCTCAGTGAGGGTCAGCGTGTATTCTTAGAGCGCTTTACCCCCGACCAGCAGTTTACCCAGCCCCCCGCCCGCTATACCGAAGCCACGCTCATCCGCGCAATGGAGGAAAAGGGCATAGGCCGCCCGTCCACCTACGCGCCCACCATATCCACGATTACTTCCCATGACTATGTCATAAAAGAGGGCAAGTACCTGCGCCCCACGCCCTTGGGCGAGGTTGTTACAAACCTCATGCGCGAGCATTTTGCCGATATCGTGGATTTGAAGTTCACAAACCACATGGAAGCCGAGCTTGACGAGATTGAAAGCGGTAAGGCCGAGTGGCGCGATGTGCTGGAAGACTTTTATAAGGACTTCGGCGGCGAGCTTGACGCAGCGGAAAAGGCGCTCGACGGCGTGAAGATAAAAGTGCCGGATGTTTTGAGCGATGAAATCTGTGATGTCTGCGGCAGCCAAATGATCGTCAAAAAGAGCAAATTCGGCTACTTCCTCGGCTGTCCGAACTTCCCGGAGTGTACGTTTACAAAGCCCATCGTTGTCGAAATGCCGGGCAAATGCCCCAAGTGCGGGGGAAGAATCCTCAAGCGCACCTCGAAAAAGGGCTATGTTTTCTACGCTTGCGAGCGCGGCACGGACTGCGGCTTTATAACCTGGGATGTTCCCACGAAGGACTTTTGCCCTGCCTGCGGCAAAACCATGTTCAAACGCAGCGGGCGCGGCTACGCAAAGCCGTTCTGCGAAAACCCGGAATGTTCCATGTTTGTGCCGGAGGATCAGCGCGGCTATAAGAAAAAGGCCGCGACTGCGGACAAGGCCGACGCTGAAAGCGACAAGGCCGTAACCGAGGGCGAAAAGCCCGCAAAGGCCAAAACCAAAGCTGCGAAGAAAACCACGGCGAAGAAGCCGGCGGCAAAGAAAACTGCCGCGAAGAAAACCACGGCGGCCAAAAAGCCCGCCGCGAAGAAAACAGCAAAGAAGAAAGAAACTGAAGGATAATGGATAAAGTAACCGTCCTCGGAGCGGGGCTTGCGGGCAGCGAATGCGCGTGGCAGTTGAGTCAGCGCGGCGTGAACGTGCGCCTTGTCGAGATGAAGCCGAATAAGAAAACACCCGCGCATACCTCCGATAGCTTTGCCGAGCTTGTTTGCTCCAACTCTCTGCGCAGTGATGAGCTTTCCAACGCCGTGGGGCTTTTGAAAGCAGAAATGCGGCGCATGGGCTCGCTCATCATGGAAAGCGCGGACAAAAATCGCGTTGCGGCGGGCGGCGCGCTCGCCGTTGACAGAGAGGGCTTTTCCGAATATATAACCCAAAAGCTTTCCGAGCAGGAGAATATCGAAATCATCCGCGCCGAGGCGACCGAGATCCCGGACGGGGAAGTCGTCATTGCGACAGGACCTTTGTCAAGTGACGCTATTGCCGAGAAGATAGCCGCCCTTTGCCCGGACAGTGACCTGCATTTTTACGATGCCGTTGCCCCGATAGTCACGCTTGAAAGCGTGGATATGTCAAGCGCGTTTTTCGCCTCGCGCTACGATAAGGGTACAGCGGATTATGTAAACTGTCCAATGGATAAGGATGAATACCTTGCCTTTGTTCAGGAGCTTGTCAGTGCGCGCGAGACCGAGGTACACGGCTTTGATGACGGCGGCGTATTTGAAGGGTGTATGCCGGTTGAGGTTATGGCGCGCCGCGGCGTGGACACCTTGCGCTATGGGCCGCTCAAGCCAGTGGGGCTTGTCGATCCGCGCACGGGCAAGGCAAACTATGCCGTTGTGCAGCTTCGCCGCGATAACGCCGAGGGGACTATATATAACCTTGTCGGCTTTCAAACGCACCTCACGTGGGGCGAGCAAAAGCGTGTATTCTCCATGATTCCCGCGCTTAAAAATGCGGAGTTCGTCCGCTACGGCGTTATGCACAGGAATACTTATCTAAATAGCCCGCAGCTTTTGGATAGGTATTACCGCCTCCGCTCCGATGAGCGCATAAGCTTTGCCGGGCAGATGACGGGCGTAGAGGGATATGTGGAATCGGCCGCGTCCGGTATGCTTGTCGGCATTGAAACCGCCGCGCGCGTATTGGGGCTTGAAAGCGTGGATTTCCCGCAGGAAACGGCGATAGGCGCGCTTGCGCAATACATTTCCGGCAGTTCAGTGGGCGATTTCCAGCCCATGAACATAAACTTCGGCATTATCTCTCCGCTGGGCTACCGCGTAAAGGGTAAGCGCAACAAAAATGCGGAGATTTCCAAGCGCTCCTTGGAGATAATAGAAACGCTCATGACTAAGGAGGTTTTCAAGCTGTGAGGATAATAATAGACGCAATGGGCGGCGACAATGCCCCCGAGGAAATAGTAAAGGGTGCAGTGCGCGCAAAGCGCGAGCTTGGCGTGGATGTTACGCTTGTCGGCATTGAGGATAAGGTTCGCGAGTGCCTTAAAGCCGAGGGGTGCGAGGATATAGACATTGTAAATGCCACCGAGGTCATTTCCATGTCCGATGACCCCAGCACCGCCACCCGCCGCAAGAAGGATTCTTCCATGGCCGTTGCCCTCACAATGCTCAAAGACGGCAAGGGCGATGCGGTTGTTTCCGCCGGGAGCACCGGCGCTCTTTTAACAGGCGCTACGCTCACGGTTAAGCGCATTCGTGGCATCCGCCGCGCCGCGCTCGCGCCCGTTCTCCCTGCCGGGGAGCATGGTGTTATGCTCATTGACTGCGGGGCAAACGTGGAATGCACGGCGGAATATCTTCTGCAATTTGCATTTATGGGCAGCTTTTATGCCAAAAAGCTCATGGGCTGCGATGCACCCCGCGTGGGCTTACTCAATGTCGGCACTGAGGACACCAAGGGGGGCGAGCTTCAGCATCAGGCGTTTGCGCTTTTGAAAAAGGCCGATGAAGAGGGTAGAATAAACTTTGTCGGCAACATTGAGGGAACGGACGTTTTTGCCGGTAAGGTTGAGGTCGTGGTAACCGACGGGTTTACGGGCAATGTCCTTTTGAAAACCACCGAGGGCGCAATTAAATACATGATGAGCGCGCTCAAGGGCGTTTTCTATAAAAACACCGTCAACAAGCTGGCCGCCGCCGTGATTAAATCCGATCTTGCGGAGATGAAAAAATCCATGGACGTTAACGAAGTCGGCGGCACGGCGCTTGTCGGCATTTCAAAGCCCGTTATCAAGGCGCACGGCTCTTCCAACGCCGCGAGCATTTTTGCCGCGGTGCGTCAGGCCGTCAAGTTTGTCGAATCCGGCCTCATTGCGGACATAAACGAGAATATAGAATACATGAAGCTAAAAGGCGAAACTGAAAATGGATAAGCTGGAAGCCAAATTAGGCTATACATTTAAAAATAAACATTTGCTCACCACCGCGCTTACCCACTCTTCCTATGCAAACGAGCATCAGGGCGCGGCGCAAAGCTATGAACGGCTTGAGTTCTTGGGTGACTCCATTCTCGGCCTTGTCACGGCAGAGTTTTTGTATCACCACGAGCCGAAGCTCCCCGAGGGGCGCATGACGAAGCTGCGCGCAGAGCTCGTTTGCGAGGGCAGTCTGCACTCCGTGGCGCTGGAGCTGGGGCTGGGCAGGTATATGCGCCTCGGGCGCGGGGAAGAGCATACCGGCGGGCGCGAGCGCGCGTCCATCTTGGCCGATATGGTGGAATCTTTGATTGCCGCGATGTATATCGACTCCGGCGCTATGGATAATTCCCGCCGCTTTATAATGGATAATATACTCAGCCATGCCGAGCTTAGCGAGCAGCACCGCTCTGCCGACTATAAAACGCAGCTTCAGGAGCTTGTGCAGAAAAACGCCGGGGGTCAGGTGAGCTATGAGCTTATCGGCGAATCCGGCCCCGACCATTGCAAAACCTTCTCTTTCCGCGTGTACATCAACGGCAAGCCCGCCGGAGAGGGCAGCGGCAGAACCAAAAAAGAGGCCGAGCAAATGGCCGCCGGTTGCGCGCTGGAGGCGCTTAACGCATGAGCGCGCGCGAGTGTGTCATCCCGGTGTTTGTGCCGCACCTGGGCTGCCCGAATGACTGCGTTTTTTGCAATCAGCGCCGCATTTCCGGCAGTACCGAGCCAGCCACCGCCGCCGATGTTGACAAAGCCATAGAGAAAGCAGCCGCCTTGCTCCCGTGTGGTGCAAAGCGGCAATTGGCGTTTTACGGGGGCAGCTTTACCGCCATTCCGGTCAGTGAGCAAATCTCGCTTTTGTCCGCCGCCAAGCGTTGGCTGGACAGCGGCGATATTCAAGCGCTCCGCCTTTCCACGCGCCCGGACGCGATAGACGGCGAAGTGCTCAAACGCCTTGAATACTACGGCGTTGAGACAATTGAGCTTGGTGCGCAGTCGATGTGCAATGAGGTTTTGACACTCTCCGGGCGCGGCCACACCGCCGAGGATGTGGAAAACGCCTCGCGTCTGATAAAAGCGGCGGGGTTTCGGCTCATTTTGCAGATGATGACGGGGCTACCCGGCGACACAAAGGAGCGCACCGTGAAAACCGCCGAGCGCATAATCGCCTTAAAGCCGGACGGTGTGCGCATTTACCCCACGGTTATCGTGCGCGACACGGCGCTTTATGACTTGTGGCAGGCGGGGCTGTATGAAGAACACAGCGTTGAAAAGGCCGTGGATTACTGCGCCGCTATTGTGCCGCTTTTTGAAAAGGCGGGTATACCTATAATCCGCCTCGGCCTCAACCCCACGGAAGAGCTTTCCTCCGGCGCGGCGGCGGGCGGGGCGTATCACCCCGCGCTCGGCGAGCTTGTGAAAAGCCGCTTAATGCTAAACCTTGCGCGTGAAGCCATGCATAATGCACTCATTGCGCCGCAAAGCGCCGTGACGCTTGGCGTAAAGAGCGCGAAAATAAGCCAAATGACGGGGCAACATAGGTGCAATATAGCCGCACTCACCGAGGAGTTTTCCCTCTCCTCGCTCAAAATTCGCGCACACGATGTAAAAAACGGCGAAGTTGAAATACTTTCGGTTGAAACAGGCGAAAAATTATAGTATAATATATCGTTCATTTCTATGAGTATTAATTAATTGAGGTTATTCAGTTGTATTTAAAGGCATTGGAGATTCAGGGGTTTAAGTCCTTTGCGGAAAAAACCCGTCTCACATTTGAAAAGGATATAACCGCCATTGTCGGCCCCAACGGCTCGGGAAAGTCCAACATTTCCGACGCTATTTTGTGGGTCATGGGCGAGCAGCGCACCAAGGCGCTTCGTGGCAGCAAGATGGAAGATGTTATCTTCGGCGGCACGGAAAAGCGCGGCGCACTCGGCTTTGCGCAGGTCAGCTTGATTATTGATAACTCCGCCCACATCTTCCAAAGCGACAGCAGCGAAATCATGCTCACGCGCCGCTATTACCGTTCCGGCGAGAGCGAGTATTTTATCAACCGCCAAAGCGTGAGACTGAAAGACATAAACAGTCTCCTCATGGATACGGGCTTGGGGCGTGACGGCTACTCCATAATCGGCCAAGGCCGTATTGCCGACATTGTCTCTTCCAAAAGCTCCGACAGGCGCGAGGTTTTTGAAGAGGCCGCCGGTATCTCCCGCTATCGCTACCGCAAGGAAGAGGCCGAAAATAAGCTTGCCAAAACAGAGGAGAATCTTCTTCGCATAAACGACAAGATTGAAGAGCTTGAAATGCAGGTAGGGCCGCTTAAAAAGCAGTCGGAAACCGCAAAGCGCTATTTGAAGCTGCGCGATGAGCTTAAAATACAGGAAATCTCCGTTTGGATGACAACGCTTGATAAGCTTCATGAGCAGTCGGGCGCTATCACCCTTGAATATGAGCAGGTAAGCTCCTCGTTGGAGCAAGCCCGCCACGAGCTTGAAGCGCTCTATGCTTCGTCCGAGGGCATTTCCGAGCGTATGCACCAAAAGGACATTGAAAGCGAAAACGCCCGCGAGCGCCTTTCCACAGCGGAGAGCGCGGCGGCCGAGTGCGAGGCGAATGTAGCCGTTATCAAGGCGAATGTTGAAAGCGTTATTGAAAGTAAGGAGCGCACCCTGCGCGAGCTTGACGAGCAGGAAAGCCGCGTGGGCGAGCTGCGCGATAAAATCGCTGCGGCGAATGCGCGCGTAGAGGAGCTACGCGGCGAGCTGAAAGCGCTCTCGGAAGAGGAAGAGAGTAACCGCAACGTGCTTGACGGCTGTCGCATGAAGCTTAAAAGCCGTGAGGACGCTTTGCAAAGCATCAATGACCGCGCCACGAAGCTTCAAATTGACGTGCGCAGTGCCGAATCCCGCATTGCCATGCTCACCGAGATGGAAAAGGACTTTGAGGGCTATTCCAAGGCCGTCAAAACCGTCATGCGCGAGAAAGCGCGCGGCAACGTAAAGGGCGTGCACGGGCCTGTGGCCAACCTCGTTCGCGCGGACGCGGAATGCGCCCTCGCCATTGAAACGGCGCTCGGCGCGGCGGCGCAGAATATCATTGTCGATACGCAAAATGACGGTCGCCAAGCCATTGAGCTTTTAAAACGGCTCGATGCCGGGCGCGCCACGTTCCTGCCCTTGGACGCGATACGCGGCAATGTTATGACAAATGCGCCCGAGCGCGACCCCGGCTTTGTCGGCATCGCGTGCGAGCTTGTGCGCTACGATGCGCAGTATAAAAATATCTTTGTCAATCTCTTAGGCCGCACGGTTGTGGCAGAATCCCTTGCCGATGCCGTGCGCATGGCGAAAAACAGCGGCAACGCCTTTCGCATTGTCACCCTTGACGGCCAGCTTATAAACGCAGGCGGCTCTATGACCGGCGGCAGCACGGCCAAGCAAAGCGGCATACTCTCCCGTGCCAACGAGCTGGAAAAGCTGCAAAAGCAGCGCGAAAAGCTGCATTCGCGCGAAAAAGAGTGCCAAGAGGAGTTAGACCGCGCCCGCGCAAGCCTTTCCAAGGTGCGTTATGACTTGGATATGGCGCTTGAAGATCAGGCGGAGCTTAAAAGCCGCAGATCTTCCTTTGAAGCCGAAATGCGCGCCACCGAAAACTCCGCTTACCAGCTCAATGCGCTGCTTGCCTCGCTCTCTGGTGACAGCGAGCAGCGCCGCGCCCTTGTTGCCACGCATGAGCGGCGCATAGAGGATTTCAAAGCGCGCCAAGCGGAAAAGGAACTTCAGCTAAAGAGCATGAGGGAGAAAATCGCCCTCATCCGCGATGAGATAGCGGACATTGCTTCCCGCAAGCTGGAGCTTGAGGGCAAGCGCACCCAAAACGACAAAACCGCCCAACAGCGCAACGCCGATATCCTCGACCTTGAGCGGCAAAGCGCGCGCATAGAGCAGAAAAAGCTGGCTGCCGACATGGAAGAAAAGCAGCTTTTGGATAAGCTTTGGGATAACTATGAGCTCAGCCACAGCGCGGCAAGCGCTCTGCGGCAGGAAGTGCCGAATCTGCAAAAGGCCAACCGCGCCATAAATGAGCTGCGGCGCGATATAAGCGCCCTCGGCAGCCCCAACCTCGGCGCGATAGAGGAGTACGAGCGCGTAAACACCCGCTATGAATTTCTCGCCGGTCAGCGTGACGATGTTAACAAGGCCAAAAGCGAGCTTGTCGGCATCATCAATGAGATTACAGGCGAGATGCAAAGCGTGTTTTCCGCAAAGTTTAAAGAAATCGACACCTGCTTTCGTCAGACCTTCCTTGAGCTTTTTGGCGGCGGCAAGGCCGCGCTTATCTTGGAGGACGAAAACGATGTTCTCAACTGCGGCATAGATATCAAGGTTCAGCCGCCCGGCAAGGCGCTTTCAAATATATCTCTTCTCTCCGGCGGCGAAATGGCGTTTGTGGCAATCGCGCTGTATTTCGCCATTTTGAAGGTGCGGCCTACGCCGTTTTGCGTCATGGACGAGATAGAAGCGGCCTTGGACGAAGCGAATGTTGACCGCTACGCGCAGTATATGCGCCGCATGGCGGACAAAACGCAGTTTCTTGTCATCACTCACCGCCGCGGCACTATGGAAGAAGCGGATATGCTCTACGGCGTTACCATGCAGGAAAAGGGCGTTTCCACCGTCATAGAGCTTGACTTGGAAGCGGCGCAAAAGACAATAGAGGAGTAAACGAATATGGGCTTATTTGATAAGATTTTTTCGGGCTTGACGAAAACGCGCACCAATATGGCCGAGCTTGAGGAGCTTTTTCAGGACTATCATCCGGACAGCGACGATTTTTACGATGACCTTGAGGATCTGCTCGTTATGAGCGATGTGGGCGCTGTTACGGCCGATAAGATAATCCAAGCGCTCAAAAAAATGACGTGGGAACGGCGCTTTCGCAAGGGCTATGAAGTGCGCGAGGGGCTTATAGAGCTTCTTTCCGACATGGTTTCCGTCAATGACCCCGCCCTGAAGCTTGATACAAAGCCCTCGGTTATCCTCATGGTGGGCGTGAACGGCGTCGGCAAAACCACCACTATCGGTAAGCTTGCCAATCGCTTCACCCAAGAGGGCAAAAAGGTGCTCCTTTGCGCGGGCGATACCTTCCGCGCCGCTGCCGCCGAGCAGCTCGGCATATGGGCGGAGCGTTCTGGCGCGGACATTGTCCGCCACGAAGAGGGGAGCGACCCCGCCGCCGTGGTGTTTGACGCGCTCTCCGCCGCCAAGGCGCGCGGGACGGATGTAATCATCATCGACACGGCGGGCAGGCTTCATAATAAGGCAAACCTTATGAATGAGCTTGGCAAAATCCGCCGCATAATCGACAGGGAGCTTCCCGAAGCGGACGTTGAAACTCTCCTCGTCTTGGACGCGACCACCGGCCAAAACGGGCTTATCCAAGCCAAGGAATTTAAAAATACCGCCGGGCTTACGGGCATAGTCCTCACGAAGCTTGACGGCACTGCGAAAGGCGGCATAATCTTCCCCATAGCCTCGGAGCTTGGCGTATCCGTGAAGCTTGTGGGTGTTGGCGAGGGCGTGGATGACCTTATCCCGTTTGACGCGAAAAACTACGTAGAGGCACTTTTTAAATGATGAAGCTTATTCTTGCAAGTAATAACGCCCATAAGCTCAGTGAGTTTCGTTCGCTCACAGAGGGGCTGGGGATAGAGCTTGTTTCCCAGCGCGAAGCGGGGTGCGATTTTGAAGTGGACGAAACCGGCACGACCTTTGAGGAAAATGCCTATCTCAAAGCCGCCGCTGTCACGGCGGCCACGGGCGAAATCGCCGTGGCGGATGATTCCGGTCTTGCCGTGGATGCGCTCAACGGTGAGCCGGGGGTGTATTCCGCGCGTTACGGCGGAGAGCGCGTCAAGAGCGATAAGGAAAGGTATGAATATCTCCTTTCCAAGCTTGCAGATGTAAATAACCGCTCTGCCCGCTATGTTTGCTCTATCTGCTGCACTTTACCCTCGGGCGAGGTTTTGCGTGCTCGCGGCGAGTGCGAGGGCGAGATTATTGATACCCCCGCCGGGGATAACGGCTTTGGCTACGACCCTGTTTTCCGTCCCTTGGGGCATACGAAAACAATGGCCGAGCTTACCCCCGAAGAGAAAAACGCAATATCCCACAGGGGAAAGGCTCTGCGGGAATTTATGATTGTATTAAAGGAGCATATAAATGCCGATAACAAGTAAGCAGCGAGCGCAGCTTCGCTCCCTCGCAATGCACGAGGACACCATTATTCAAATAGGCAAGGGCGGCGTGACGGACGCTGTAATCGAATCCGTTTCCAACGCCCTGCGCGCCCGCGAGCTTGTCAAGGGCAAGGTGCTTGAAAACTCCATGCTCACCGCGCGCGAAGCGTGCGATGCGCTCAGCGAGGCTTGCCGCGCCGAGCAGGTGCAGGTGATAGGCACGAAGTTCGTGCTTTATAAAAGAAACCCCAAAGAGCCTAAGATAGAGCTTGTAAAGGACAGAAAAAAATGAGAATCGCTATATACGGCGGCAGCTTCAACCCGCCCCACCTGGGGCATTTAGAGGCGGCTCGCTCCGTTGCGGGCGAGCTTAACCCCGATAAGTTTCTTATAATCCCGGATAACATTCCCCCTCATAAGAGCATGGAACCCGGCTGCCCCACGGCGGAAGAGCGCTTGGAGCTTTGTCGGCTCAATTTCCGCTCGATTGAGCAGGCGGAGATATCCGATATCGAGATTAAGCGCCAAGGCAAAAGCTACACGGCGGACACGATTCGCGCTCTCCGCGTTGATTACCCCGAGGATGAGATTTATCTCGTCATCGGCTCGGATATGCTTTTGAGCTTTGAAGAGTGGTATGACTATCATTATCTCTTCGCCAATTGCTGCCTTGCCGTTGTCTCTCGCGAAGAGGACGATATGGACGCGCTTCGCGCGCATCGGGATTATCTCATGCGCGAATATAATGCTCGCATTGAGCTTCTTTCCCATGTGCCGCTGCCTATGAGCTCGGGGGAGATTCGCGTGTGGCTGCGGCTTCGCTTGGGGTCTGACTTGCTGGATAGCGCCGTGTATGCCTCCATTATCAAGCATCGCTATTACGATGCCGAGCCTGAGCTGTGCTGGCTTCGCGAGGCTGTCAAGCCCTATCTTACGGCCAAGCGCGTGGCGCACGTGGCCGGGTGCGAAAGCGAGGCCGTGCGCCTTGCCATGCACTACGGCGAAAACGCCGAAAGCGCGGCAGAGGCCGGGGTTTTGCATGACATCACGAAAAAATTATCCCGCGAAGAGCAGTTGATATTGTGCGAAAAGTATGGTATTATCCTCGATAAAGATCAGCTTGCGAACCTCAAGCTCCTGCACGCGATTACTGGCGCGGAGCTTGCGCGGGACGAGTTCGGTGTGTCGGACGAGGTTTATAACGCCATCCGCTGGCACACCACCGGCAAGCCCGATATGACGCTTTTAGAGAAAATTATTTACATGGCCGATTATATCGAGCCTACTCGCGATTTCCCCGGCGTTGACGAGCTTCGCGAGCTTGCCTACAGCGATTTGGACGCGGCTATGCGCCTCGGCCTTGAAATGAGCTTAGAGGATGTTAAAAGCGCCGGCGTTGAGCCGCATAAGGACACGGTGGACGCGCTGTGCTGGTACACAAACCTAAATTGACAAAGGAGAAATGATGAATATGCTTACTCCCGCCGAAATAGCCGGTATTGCCGCAAAGGCGCTTGACGATAAAAAAGCGAGGGACGTTAAGGTGCTTCGCACGGCCGAGCAAACCGTTATTGCCGATTATTTTGTCATCTGCAACGGCACATCCTCCACGCATATAAAGGCGCTGGTGGACGAAGTCGATAAGCAGCTTTCCGAAGCGGGCGAGCCGCCCATACGCCGCGAGGGGCTTCGCTCCGACATTTGGGTGCTCATGGACTTCGGAAGTGTTATAGTCCATGTTTTCACCGATGAGGCGAGAAAGTTTTATAACCTTGAACGCCTTTGGAGCGATTCCGAAGAGGTGGCTGTCTCATCCCTTCCTCGCCCTCAAGTCGAAGAGTGATCTTCGGCTCGTGAGGGCTTCCCATAATTACTTATTTTATTCTAATATGAAAAGGGATTGATTCACCATGAAATACGATTTTACCGCGATAGAAACAAAATGGCAGCAGCGCTGGGAAGAGACTAAGCCCTACGCCGCCGAAACCGGAAGCGACAAGCCCAAGTTCTACGCCCTTGTTGAGTTCCCGTACCCCTCTGCGCAGGGGCTTCATGTCGGCCACCCCCGCCCCTACACCGCCATGGATATCATTGCCCGCAAAAAGCGTATGCAGGGCTATAATGTCCTCTTCCCGATAGGATTTGACGCGTTCGGACTTCCTACGGAGAATTTTGCGATAAAAAACCACATTCACCCCTCTATAGTCACCAAGAATAATATCGCCAACTTCACCGCCCAGCTTAAAATGCTCGGCTTCGGCTTTGACTGGGACAGAGCCGTTGACACCACCGACCCCGATTATTATAAGTGGACGCAGTGGATATTTCTCCAGCTTTTCAAAAAAGGCCTTGCCTATAAAACCACCATGCCCGTCAACTGGTGCACAAGCTGCAAGTGCGTTCTTGCCAATGAAGAGGTTGTAAATGGCGTGTGCGAGCGTTGCGGCAGCGAGGTTGTGCGCAAGGAGAAGAGCCAGTGGATGCTCGCCATCACGAAGTACGCCGATAGGCTCATCGACGATCTGGACGACGTCGACTTCATCGAGCGCGTCAAGACGCAGCAGCGCAACTGGATCGGCCGCTCCACCGGTACAGAGGTCACCTTCAAGACCAACACCGAGGACGACATCACCGTCTACACCACGCGCGTGGATACCCTCTTCGGCGTGACCTACACGGTCATCTCTCCCGAGCATCCGCTGCTCAAGAAGTGGCAGCCGCTCATCAGGAACTGGGACGAGGTCGCGGCCTATCAGGTGGCCGCCGCGCGCAAGAGCGACTTCGAGCGCGGTGAGCTCAACAAGGATAAGACCGGCGTGCGCCTCGACGGCATCGAGGTTGTGAACCCCGCGAACGGCAAGGTCGTGCCGATGTTCGTCTCCGACTACGTCCTCATGGGCTACGGCACGGGCATCGTCATGGGCGTGCCGGGTCACGACCAGCGCGACTGGGACTTCGCCACCGCGTTCAACATCCCCATCGTCGAGGTCGTCGAGGGCGGCGACATCACGAAGGAGGCCTTCACGCTCAAGGACGACACCGGCATCATGGTCAACTCCGGCTTCCTCAACGGCATGACCGTCAAGGAGGCCATCCCCGCGATGAAGCAGTATGCCATCGAGCAGGGCTGGGGTCATGAGAAGG
>CAZGFK010000025.1:0-19762 GCA_964524815.1 uncultured Oscillospiraceae bacterium | reverse complement strand
GCGCTGCTTGGGGCGACTGGTTCCAGATGATTTGGTCCATCGGCCTTGTCGTTCTTGCTGTTATCCTTGTTGTTGAGGGCATCCAGGTTCTCGCCAAGGGCAAGAAGGAGAAGAAGGCTTAATTTCTAAGCTTACTTTGCCGAAATAAACTCAAATAAGTTTCCCGCCCGCTTCGTTTTGAAGCGGGCGGTTTTCTGTTGTTGCCCGTGGGGAGAAGATATGGTATAGTATCCTGCGTAATACAAAGTATAAAAGGAGAATATATAATGGAGCTTACGGCCAAGCATTTTTCCGAGCTTACTACGCAGGAGCTTTTTGAAATATTCAAGCTTCGTGTTTCTGTGTTCGTTGTCGAGCAAAAGTGCTATTATCAAGAGGTGGACGAGCACGATTCCGCTTCTTACCATGTGTGGCTGCACGATGAGGACGGAATAGAAGCGTATTTGCGTGTGCTCCCGGCGGGGGAGACATTTGATGAGGTTTCTATCGGGCGCGTTATCGCCGTCAAGCGCCGCTGCGGGCTGGGCACGAAGATAGTTGCCGCCGGCATTGATGTTGCGCGCGAAAAGCTCGGCGCGAAGAAGATAAAAATAGAAGCGCAGACCTATGCCCGCGCCTTGTATGAAAAGCTCGGCTTTGTTCAGGTGGGCGATGAGTTTTTAGAGGACGGCATTCCCCATATCCCCATGCTCTGGGAAGAAAAATAAGATAGGGGAGCGGTCAGCCCTTTGGCTGATTTAGAATATAAAAAATGACGCTTATCACTTTTCGCTGATAAGCGTCATTTTTTCCTCGCGCGTCATGTGCTTTATGTGCCACTCGCGGCTCATGGCCTCTTCGCGTGTTTGAGCTTGCTCGGAGTATATAAGCTCCACAGGTAGGCGTGAGCGCGTGTATTTTGCGCCTCTCCCGGCGTTGTGCGCGGCTACGCGCCGCTCAAGGTCGTTCGTCCAGCCGGTGTATAATGTGCCGTCGGCACAGCGCAGGATATAAACCCAATTCACCGCCGCACCTCGCGCACATTGCGCTCGAATTTGCTCCGCGCGCCCATTACCTCGTGTCCGCATCCGCAGCAGCGCAGCTTAAAATCCGCGCCCGTTCTCAAAACCTCCCACTCGCGGCTGCCGCAGGGGTGGGCTTTTTTCATGCTCAAAATGTCCCCTACTCGGATATCCATTACTTTTTAATCTCCTCCCAGTAGCGGCGGGCGGCCTGTTCGGTTTTGTTGTCGCCGTACTCGTAGTAACGGGCGGATTTCAAATCGTCCGGCAGATATTGCTGCTTGACCCAGTGGTTAGAGTAATTGTGCGGGTATTTGTAGCCCTGCTCGCGCTCAAAGCCCGCGCCGTCCGCGTGTACGTTTTGCAGCTCTCGCGGAAACGCGCCCACGTGCCCCGCGCGCACATCGGCTATCGCCGCGTCAATCGCCAGGCAAACGCTGTTGGATTTCGGCGCGGTTGCGAGCAAGAGCGCCGCCTGTGCCAGCGGCAAACGCCCCTCGGGCAGCCCCAACTGAAGCGCGGAATCCACACACGCCTTTACTATCGGCACGGCCTGCGGGTAGGCAAGGCCTATGTCCTCGCTTGCCGAGGATAAAAGGCGGCGGCAAATTCCCACCAAGTCCCCGGCTTCTATGAGCCGCGCCAAATAGTGCATTGCCGCGTCCGGGTCAGACCCGCGAAGCGACTTCATCAGCGCGGAAAGGCAGTCAAAATGCTCGTCCCCGTCGCGGTCGTAGCGCATTGAGCTGCGCTGGGATATGGCAACGGCATCTTCAAGGGTGATGGCCTCTTTCCCGTCACACGCGAAGAACAAAAGCTCCACCGCGTTCACGCTCTTGCGCACATCGCCCCCGCAAGCGGCGGCTATGCGCTCGGCCACGCCCGGCTCTATCTCCACAGGCGCTTCGTGGCGGGACGCGCAGATGTTCATCGCGCGCTCCACTGCCTTTTGCACCTCGCGTGGCTCAACGGGTTTAAACTCAAACACGGTCGAGCGGCTGAGAATCGCGTTAAATACGCAAAAATACGGGTTTTCGGTCGTGGACGCTATGAGTGTAATGCGCCCGTCCTCTATAAATTCCAAAAGCGACTGCTGCTGCTTTTTGTTAAAGTACTGTATCTCGTCCAGGTATAAAAGCACGCCGCCGGGAGTGAGAAAGGTATCAAGCTCGTCTATAATCTGCTTTACATCGCTTATACCCGCCGTGGTTGCGTTGAGCTTGCGCAGTGTGCGGTTTGTCCGCTCTGCAATTATGCGCGCCACGGTGGTTTTGCCCGTGCCGGAAGGGCCGTAGAAAATCATGTTGGGGATTTTGCCGCTCGCGATTATGCGCGAGAGCATACCTCTTTCGCCCAGTATGTGCTTTTGCCCCACCACGTCATTAAGCTCTCTCGGCCTTATCTCGTCCGCCAAGGGCTTGTATGTGCTCGCCATCAGGCTCTCTCCTCCTTTGTAAGCTCGCTCACTATGTGTTGGCTCATTAAAAGCCCCGCGCTTGCCGGCACCCATATGAGCGAACCCGGCACGCTCCGCCGTCCGGGGGGCGGGGCTTCAAGCGCGGCGGGGGTCATCGGCTCTTCCGGGGAGAACACCACCGTGTGGTGCTCCACGCCGCGCGCGCGCAGCTCTTTCCTCACAACGCGCGCGAGCGCGCAGGCGTAGGTTTTTGAAATGTCCGTAATCTCCAAAAGGCTTGCCTGGTGCTTATTCCCCGTGCCGAGGGCGGATATCATGGGTATGCCGCGCTCGCGGCAGGTCATTATAAGGTCAAGCTTTGCCGAAACCAAGTCTATCGCGTCCGCAACAAAGTCGTATTCGCCGAAGAATTTATCGCGCTCGGCGGCAGAGTACGCGCCCACAAGGGCGTTTACGCGGATATCGGGGTTAATATCGCGTATGCGCGCGGCCATAACCTCGGCCTTGGGCAGTCCCACCGTGGAAGTAAGGGCGCAGAGCTGGCGGTTTATGTTGGTTTGGCTGACTGTGTCCATGTCTATGAGCGTCAGCGTCCCGACCCCGGAGCGCGCAAGCGCTTCTGCGCACCATGAGCCTACCCCACCTATGCCGAACACGGCCACATGGCTTTTATTCAGTTTTTCCATAGCTGCCGCGCCCAAAAGCATCTCAGCGCGCATTGTTCTCTCGTTCATATAATGCCCTCTAAAAATCCGCCGTAAGTTACAATAACCTACGGCGGATGAATAATTCATGATTACCCGACAAGCTTCAGGCAGAAGCCGCGCTCGGCCTCGTAGGGGGCTATAAGCTCTTCAAGCCAAGTCTGCAAAGCGGCGGTTTTCAAATCCTCCTCGGCTATCGCGTTGGAGCAGAGCTGACCCTCGCCGACATAGTACATCACATGGTATCCGGCGTAGCTGCCGCTCTCGCCGTAAACAACGGCGGTGTCGCCGTGCTTATGTCCGGCAAAGCAGAACTCGTCAAACTCTTCTACCATCTGGCTTTTCTGCACGGAGTCGTAAAGCCCGCCGTTGGTGTTGGAGCCGGTGTCCTCGGAGTTGGCTTCGGCTAATGCAGCAAAGCTTTCCTCGGTGGCCTCGCCCGCTTTCCACTCGGCAAGAAGCTCTTCTGCGCGCGCCTTGGCGGCAGCCTTTGCTTCATCGGTGTATTCGCCGTTCTCGTCAGCCTCGGCCTTTACGAGAATGTGGCGCACCTGCGCGAGCTTATAGTTATTGTCGTTGCGGGAGATGAATGCCACGACATAGTACCCGTCGGCAGAGGAGTTCTCGCAAACGGCGGCATCGCCGAGCTTGCGGGAAGCGTCCATCATCCATTCCTTATAAGTCCCGAGGGATGCGCCGGAAACGGCGGGGGAGTGGGTGCATTCTCTCTCGTCAAAAACTTCGTCAATAGCGGCGTTCATGCGCGCTTCAATGTCCTCATCGTCAAGGGCGTTGTAAGCGGCCAAAACCTTTTCCGCCTGCGCCTTGGCCTCGGCCACGGTTTCATCGGTCACGGCCTCATTGCCGTCTGCATCTGCGACCTTCTCTGCGGAAATGTAGAAGTAAACGTAGTTAAAGTAATCCTGCTCACCGTTGTAGGCGGCATATTGCTCGCTCAGCTCCTTGTCGGAGTATTCAAGAGCATCGGAGTAGGTTTGCGCGGCCTTGTTTGCCAAGGTGCCGGAGTAGGCAACTTCACGGGCAATGTCGGTGTCAACGCCGTTGCCGTAATTTGCCGCGAGGAAGTTATCCGCGCTGGAGTAGCCCTGCAAGGTGGCGTAATAGTCGAGTGTGTCAATGTCGGTGTCAACCTCGGCCTTGTCCTCATCGTCAAGGACTATGCCGTTTGCCTCGGCGTAGTCGCACAGCGCCTTGTTCTGCACAAGCTGGGTAAGGGCGGAGTCAATAAAGTAGTCGCGCCATGTGCCGCCGTCGGTCATGGTGCAATCCTGCGAAGAAAGACCCGTAAGCCCCGTGGACGAATCCAGCCCGAAGATAGAGGCGTAGCTGCCGTACTGGTTGAGCCAATAGTAATACTGGCTGCCGTACTGGTAGTTGATTTCGGCGGGGGAGTAGCTCTCATCGCCGACGGTCACGGCCTCAGTGTGCGTGTAAAGAAAGCCGGAGTCAAGGAAGAGTATCGCGGCTATGAGAAGCACGACCAGAATCGTGCCGATTGTCCAGCGGCGCTTGCTCTTGGCCTTTGCCTTGGCCTCTTCCTGTGCTGCAAGCAGTTTCTTGTCAGTGCCGGCTTCGCGCGCGGCCTGACGGAGTTTCTTTTCGGTTGATGCGCTCATTATGTGTCATCCTTTTTCATCTTAGAATACTATAATAAAAAACAGCCTTGATATTATAACCCAATATCAACTGCGAATCAAGCAAAATTATGCTTTTGCCCCATTCCGCGGCAGATTTTTTTACCGCGCGTTCATAATCGGGCGGGAGTGAGCATATATTGAATATGTTGATTCAATGCGTTCGCCGGAAAAAGTGCCTTTCCCGGCGGCGAAATACGGCAAGGAGGCAGAGAAACATGGAACATGACATTGACGATTTCATCTTCGGCGACTATGACCCCGGCCCCAGCGGCCGATAGGGGCAAAAAACAGGCATTGCCGGCTTCGGCAATGCCTGTTGCGCTTATTTATCAATCCGCCGCGCGCATGGAAAGATAGGCGTTTATAAACCCGTCAAGGTCGCCGTTCATGACGTTGTCTATATTGCCGTTTTCGTACTCGGTGCGGTGATCCTTGACAAGCTGGTACGGCATGAAAACATAGGAGCGGATTTGGCTGCCCCATTCGATTTTCATCTGCACGCCCTTGATATCGCTAATCTTTTCAAGGTGCTCGCGCTCTTTAATCTCGGCCAAACGCGCGCGCAGCATATTTTTGCAGTTTTCGAGGTTTTGGAAGTGGCTTCGCTCGACTTGGCTTGACACCACAATGCCCGTGGGCAGGTGCGTCAAACGCACGGCGGAAGAGGTCTTGTTGACCTTTTGCCCGCCCGCGCCGGAGGAGCGGTAAACGTCCATTTTAATATCCTCGTCGCGAAGCTCGATTTCGTTGTTGTCGGCAATCTCCGGCATGACCTCAATCGCGGCAAAGGAAGTGTGCCGCCGCCCGGCGGCATCAAAGGGCGACACGCGCACAAGGCGGTGTATCCCGTGCTCGCTCTTCAAAAAGCCGTAGGCGTTTTCGCCCTCTATCATGATAGTGGCGCTCTTCAGCCCCGCCTCGTCCCCGTCCAAATAGTCCATAACCTTGACCTTGTAGCCGTGGCGATCGGCCCACATATTGTACATACGGTACAGCATACTTGCCCAGTCCTGCGCTTCCGTGCCGCCGGCCCCTGCGTGGAAGGTGATAATGGCGTTGTTCGCGTCATATTCGCCCGTCAAAAGCGTGCTCAAACGCGTGGCTTCTACGTTCTCGCTGAACTTTGCGTACTCGGTTTTAAGCTCTTCGAGCATGGAATCGTCGTTTTCCTCAATCGCCATTTCGCAAATGGTACACATATCGTCCCACGCCTGGCAGAGCTTGGCGTAGTTTTCGCACTTGCTTTTCAACACCTTCAGCCGCTTTTGCACCTTTTGCGAGTTTTCGACATCGTTCCAAAACCCGTCGCGCTCGCTGGCGGCTTCCAGCTCTTCTATCTCCTTTTGCGCAGGCTCAAGCTTGAGCGCATCGCGCAGCACATCAAGCGTGGGCTTGATGTTGTTGAGTTTCACTTTATATTCGTCAAATTCCAGCATTTTCTCTCACTCACTACTTTCTTTAATTCTTGCCAAACAAAACTATTATATACAAAAAACGTGTACTTGTAAATGAAATTTTTTAATCAACTTTCATTAATAATATTTTAAGTGTTTCTCTTCCCTTTGTCGGATTGATGTGCTATAATAAAATCGCAAAATAAGGATATGCTGACGGAAGTCGAAAACCTGCGCCCGTCAGCTTACGGTATGTGAAACAGAATAAAAACGAAAGATTTACGGAGGACAAAGAGAGATGATTTCACACGGCAAGGAAATTAAGGTATTCACCGGCAACTCCAACCCCGCCCTCGCAGAAGATATTTGCGCCCAGCTTTATAAGAGCCTCGGTAACGCGTCGGTTGCGCAGTTTGCTGACGGTGAGTGCTCTATTTCCGTGTACGAGCCTGTTCGCGGCAAGGACGTTTTTATAGTCCAATCCACCTGCAATCATGTTAACGACAATCTTATGGAGCTTCTGATAATGATAGACGCGATGCGCCGCGCCTCCGCAGGGCGTATCACCGCTGTCATTCCGTATTTCGGCTATGCCCGTCAGGATCGCAAGGCCAAGAGCCGCGACCCCATTTCCGCAAAACTTGTTGCAAACCTCATCACCGCCGCGGGTGCAGACCGTGTCCTCACTATGGATCTTCACGCCGCGCAGATTCAGGGCTTTTTCGATATCCCCGTGGATAACCTCATGGGCAGCCACCTCTTTGTCCGTCATTTTGTCCAGCGCTTCGGCAAGGGCAACGAAGATGTTATGGTCGTCTCTCCCGATGTCGGCAGCACGGCTCGCGCCCGCGCTTTCTCCATGAAGCTCGGCGTGAACATGGCCATTGTCGATAAGCGCCGTGAAAGAGCCAACCAGTCCGAGGTCATGAACATAATCGGTAACGTTGAGGGTAAAACCTGCATCCTTTTGGACGATATTGTCGATACTGCCGGTTCTCTTTGCGGCGCGGCAAAGGCCATTAAGGAAATAGGCGGCGCGAAAGAGGTTTATGCCTGCGCTACCCACGGCGTGCTCTCCGGCCCTGCGCTTGAGCGTATAGAGGAAAGCTGCATCGAAGAGCTTTTGCTCCTTGACACCATTCCTTTCCCGGCCGACAAGCCTGCCTGTAACAAAATTAAGTACATCTCCACCGCGCCCGTATTTGCCGAGGCGATAAGGAGAATTTACGAAGAGGTTTCTATCTCCAACCTCTTTGACTGATAAGTGCATTTGTGCTCGGGCGGTTTATCCGCCCGAGTGCCGAAAGGAAGTTTAACCAATGCTTTTCAAAAAGCCCGGCGGCGTTACATGGATGATAGTGTTTCTCGGCAACCCCGGATTGAAGTACGAGGGGACGAGGCATAACGCCGGGTTTATGGCGGCGGACGCGATGGCAAAGGCCAAGGGCGTGGCGATTAATCGCCTGCGCTTTCGCGCGCTCACGGCGCAATGTGTCATCGGGGGCGAAAACGTCCTTTTGATGAAGCCGCAGACATATATGAATCTTTCGGGCGAGGCCGTGGGTGAGGCCGCGCGCTTTTATAAGATTCCGAGTGAGCATATCATAGTCGTTTCCGATGAAATGGCGCTGCCTATCGGCAAGCTGCGCATACGCACCAAAGGCTCTGCCGGCGGTCATAACGGATTAAAAAATATTATCGCCCACCTTTCAACGGAGAATTTTCCCCGCATCCGCCTCGGCGTGGGTGCGCCGCCCCATGCGGAGTATGACGTTAAGGATTGGGTGCTCTCAACATTCAAAAATCAAGACGCGGAGGATATGGCGAAAGCCGCCGCGCGTGCCGCCGAAGCTGCCGAGTGCTACATTGCCGAGGGCGCTGACAGGGCAATGAATAAATTCAACTAAGCGAGCAGACATAGCGAAATCATTTTTAACCTTGTGAATAAAGGGTGTTTCAGCCCCTTTTATATACGAAAAAACAGCAAGAGAGAGGATGATCAGCCAGTGAAAAAAAGCTGTATAGCGATGCTTTTGGCGGGCGGGCAAGGCTCGCGCCTGTATGCGCTCACGCAAAACGTTGCAAAACCCAGCGTACCTTTCGGCGGGAAGTACAGAATAATTGACTTTCCGCTCTCCAACTGTGCAAACTCAGGAATTGACACCGTGGGTGTGCTCACGCAGTACCGCCCGCTCCAGCTCAACAGCTACATCGGCAGCGGCCAGCCGTGGGATCTTGACGTGTCCGACGGCGGCGTGTACATTTTGCCGCCGTATCAGAGCGCGGGCGAAAAAGGCTCGTGGTTTTCCGGCACGGCAAATGCGATTTATCAGAATATCGGTTTTATAGAGAGCTATGACCCGGAAAACGTGCTCATTCTCTCCGGCGACCATATTTATAAAATGGACTATTCCGCCATGCTCCGCGAGCATATCGAGCATGACGCGGCCTGCACCATTTCCGTGCAGCAGGTGAGCATGGAAGAGGCCACGCGCCTTGGCATAATGAGCGTGGGCGGGGACGGGTATGTTGCCGAGTTTGAGGAAAAGCCCGCTCATCCCAAGAGCGACCTTGCCTCTATGGGCATTTACATCTTCAACTGGAAGAAGCTTCGCGAATACCTCATTGCCGATGAAAATGACCCCACTTCCAGCAAGGACTTCGGCAAGAATATCATTCCCAATATGCTCTCTGCCGGCGAAAAGCTTTGGCCGTACCGCTTTGAGGGTTATTGGCGCGATGTCGGCACGATTACGAGCCTTTGGGACGCGAACATGGATATGCTCTCCACAAACCGCATAAACCTTTACGATCCCACTTGGCCGATAAGCTCCCGCAGCCCGATCTGCCCGCCGCACCACACCGGCAAAAACGCCGAGATATGCCATTCTATCGTCACTGAGGGCTGCGAAATAGACGGCAGAGTTGAAAACTCCGTCCTCTCCTCGTCTGTCACGGTGGAAGAGGGGGCAAGAGTGCTCTACAGCGTGCTTATGCCCGGCGTAACGGTGGAGAAAAACGCTGTTGTGGAATACGCCATAATCGGCGAGAACACCACTATAGGCGCGTCCGCCCATGTCGGCAGCGAGCCGGACGGTACGGATGCTTGGGGCGTTGCCACCTGCGGGCCGAACATCACCGTTAAGCCCGGCGCACAGGTTGCGGCAAGCGCAATGATATATACGGGCGAGGAGGTATAAGAGAATGTACGGATTTCACGGAATAATTTTCGCTTACTCATCCTCTCCGGAGCTCGGCGCGCTCGTCAACGCGCGCACGGCGGCCTCGCTCCCGTTCTGTGGGCGCTACAGGCTCATTGATTTTGCCCTCTCCTCCCTGCGCAATGCGGATATATATGATGTCGGCGTTATCATGCAAAGGGATTACCAGTCGCTTTTGGATCATATCGGCTCGGGCAAGGCGTGGGATATGAGCCGCAAGGACGGCGGCTTGCGTATGCTGCCCCCGTTCGGCCTGCCCGACTATCATCGCGGCAACTACACCGGCACTATCGAAGCGATAAACGCCGTGGCCGCATATATAAAGGACATTAAGCAAAGCCACGTGGTGCTGCTTTTGGGCAACCTGGCTGCAAACATCGACCTTGACGCGGCGATTAAGAAGTATTTAGCTTCGGGCGCGGATATGCTCGCCATATGCGCCGACCATGACCCGGACGGGGTTCATCACCGCTATGTGACCGATCAGGACGGCTTTGTCACAAAGGTGCTTTATGACCGCGAGGGAGCGGGCGAGGGCGTACCCTCTTTAGAGGGCTTTATCGTGCGCAAGGATACATTAATTAACCTTATGGATAAGTGCAAGGCGCTCAACTATTACCGCTTCCATAAGGACGCTATAGCGCTGTATCTTGCCGAGGGCGGCAAGATGAGCACGTATGTGCACCCCGGCTATGCCGTTGCCGTGCGCACTGTCAGCGCTTATTATAAATCCAGCATGGATATGCTCAAGCGCGAAAACCGCGCCCAGATCTTCCCGGCCGAGCGCCCCGTGCGCACGCGCAACATAGAGGGCGTGAGCACCTATTACGGCGAAGAAGCCCTCTCGGAGAATAGCCTCGTGGCCGATAACTGCATTATAGACGGCAGCATCAAAAACTGCATTGTCTTTTCCGGCGCGCGCATCGCCAAGGGCGCGCAGCTTGAAAACTGCATTATCATGCGCGGCTGCGAAATAGGCGAGGGGACGAAGCTTCAATACGTCATTGCCGATAAGCACGTGCACTTTGACCCCGAAACCGTGCTCACGGGCAATGAAAAGCTGCCCATAGTCGTTCCCAAGGGAAGCGCCATTTAAAACTTGATAAAAAGGCAGCGCCGTCGGCGGCTGTGTTCCGCCGACGGCCTTGCTTTTTATACGGTCGGGCATTCCCGGCTGTCGCGAGAGACAGGGCTTGCGGTTTTTATCGCACCTTGCCCGCGAATCCTTATTTGGAGGTTATATTTATATGGTAGGAAAGATGATCTCGCGCGATGAAGTGCGCAGTGCGATTGAGGACAAGCTCTGTGCGCATTTCGGTGTTGCAAGCGCCGACGCAACCGAAGAACAGATTTTTCAGGCGACTGCGATTGTAATTCGCGAGATAATGAGCCGTTTTCTTGCGGCGAAGGACCCCAAGCGCGCAAACAAGGAAGTCCACTATATGTCGATGGAATTCCTCATGGGGCGCAGCTTGATGAAAAACGCATTTAACCTCGGCATTTCCGAGGCCGTTACGGGCGCTTTGGCTGATATGGGCTGCAACGCTTCCGATATCTTCGAGGCCGAGCCTGATGCGGGGCTGGGTAACGGCGGCTTGGGTCGTCTCGCCGCGTGCTATATGGACAGTATGTCCACCCTCGGCATGGAAGCCACGGGCTATTCCATCTGCTATGAGCTTGGCATCTTCCGCCAGCATCTCACCGGCGGCAAGCAAACCGAGACTGCGGACAACTGGCGCTCGGCGGCTGAAAGCTGGCTCGTGCCGCGCTATGAGGACGCGGTTGAAGTGCGCTTCGGCGGGCAGGTTTCCCCGCGCTGGGACAGCTTTGGCCACTATACCGCCGAGTACACCGGCTACACTGCCGTTATCGCCGTGCCGCGCGATATGCTCATAGCGGGCTACGGCGGCAATGAAATCAACACCCTTCGCCTTTGGGACGCGAAAAGCCCCAACTCCCTTGATATGTATCTCTTCTCCGAGGGCGAGTATGTCAAGAGCATGGAGCAGCGCACCATGGCCGAGGTCATCACCAAGGTTCTCTATCCTGCCGATGAGCATACAGAGGGCAAGCTCTTGAGACTGAAGCAGCAGTATTTCTTCGTCTCCGCCACGGCGCAGGACATTGTCCGCAAGCACATGAAAAAGTGGGGCGATATAAAGAGCTTTGCCGAGCACCACACCATTCAGATTAACGACACTCACCCCACGCTTATCATCCCCGAGCTTATGCGCATATTCATGGACAAGTTCGGCATGGGATGGGACGAGGCATGGAATCTCGTCAAAAACAGCGTTGCCTACACTAACCACACCGTCATGAGCGAGGCGCTTGAGCGCTGGCCGCAGGATCTTGTGCAGCAGCTTTTGCCGCGCCTGTGGGAGATCATGTGCGAGATAAACCGCCGCTGGTGCGATTATCTCATAAGCTGCTTCGGACAGGGCGAGCGCGTCGGGCGCAACCTCATCATCCGCGACGGGCAGGTTCACATGGCGAATATGTGCCTTGCCGCTTGCTATAAGGTCAACGGTGTTTCCAAGCTCCACGGGGACATTTTGAAGAGAGATTTGTTTAAGGATGTCTGCTCCGTTCGTCCCGAGCGCTTTACATATGTCACCAACGGCATTGACCATCGCCGTTGGCTCAGTCAGATTAACCCGGGGCTTAACACCCTCGTTTGCGAGCTTTTAGGCTCGGATAGATATCTCACGCACCCGGAAGAGCTTGAAGGGCTTATGCGCTATGCCACCGACAGCGAGGTGCAAAGCCGCGTCAATGCCGTTAAGCGCGAAAACAAGCTCCGCTTTGCCGAGTTTGCCCGCCGCAATGACGGCTTTGCGCTGGACGTGGAATCCGTAATGGATGTGCAGATAAAGCGCCTGCATGAGTATAAGCGCCAGCTTCTTTGCGCTATGAGCATCACAAGCTTGCAGCAGCAGCTTCACGATAACCCCAATATGCCCTTCGTCCCGCGCACATTCGTGTTCGGCGCAAAGGCCGCCGCAGGGTATAAGACCGCAAAGCGCATAATCGAGCTTCTTTTGTCCCTTGCAAATGACATTAATAATGACCCCGTCTGCAAAGGCAAGCTCAGCGTTTACTTTGTTGAAAACTACCGCGTCTCCGCCGCCGAGGCTATTGTGCCCGCCGCGCAGGTTTCCGAGCAGATTTCCACCGCCGGTAAGGAAGCCTCCGGCACGGGCTGCATGAAGCTTATGATGAACGGCGCTGTCACTATCGGCACGCTTGACGGTGCGAATGTGGAGATGTACGAGCAGCTCGGTGACGAGAATATGTTCCTCTTCGGCTTGAAAACGGAAGAGGTTGAGGCGCTTCGCGCAAACGGGTACGACCCGGCCGAGGTTGCTTCCAAGGATGCCGAGATACAGCGCATTTTCGAGCGCTTCTCCCAAGGCTTCTCCGACGGCAAGAGCTATTCCGATCTCGTCAGTATGCTTCTTTACGGCGGCGACCAGTATATGCTCGTGGCGGATTATCGCGCCTATGCCGACTGCCAGAAGAAGCTTTATGAGCGCATAAGCGATGACGGCGAGCGCGCCCGCCTCTCCCTCGTCAACACGGCCAAGAGCGGCGTGTTCGCGGCTGACAGAGCCATTGCCGAGTACGGCAAGAATATATGGAACGTATGAGCGCGCCGAAGGTGGCCGTCATAGGCGGCGTAAACATGGATATCGGCGGCAGCCCCATTGTCAAGCTCGTCATGCGCGATTCAAACCCCGGCGTAATCACCGCCCGTCCCGGCGGCGTAGGGCGCAATATTGCGCACAATCTGCGCCTTTTGGGTGTTGATGTGAGCCTTGTTGCCGCAATCGGCGGGGACGTGTACGGGCAGGGGATATTGGATAGCTGTGCCGCGCTCGGCATTGATATGTCCCTTGCGCGCATTTTGCCCGACAGGCGCTCTTCTACATATTTATATGTCACGGACGAAACCGGCGACATGGAAATCGGCATTGCCGACATGGAGATTACCTCTTGCATTACGCCGGAGTATGTCGCCGAGCTTTTGCCCAAGCTCAATGAGTATGATGCGGTTGTGCTGGATGCAAATCTCGATGCGGAAACGCTGGAGTTTGCCGCGAAAAATATCACCGTGCCTATTATCGCCGACCCTGTTTCCACGGCAAAGGCCGTGCGGTTGCTCCCTGTGCTCAATAAGCTTTGGGCGATGAAGCCCAATGTGTACGAAGCGGAAAAGCTCACCGGGGAGAATGACCCTGCCGCGGCCGCTAAGGCGCTTTTGGCAAAGGGCGTAAAACGCGTGTTTATCAGCCTCGGCGAAGAGGGTATGCTTGCCGCCGATGCCGAGCATACCGAGATTTTGCCGCGCGAGCTTGTCACGGTTGTCAATACCACCGGCGCGGGTGATGCCGCCACGGCGGCAATCGTTTGGGCGGGGCTTCGCGGCTGTGATATCGCCGGGTGCGCCCGTGCCGCCGTGAAAGCGGGGGCAATAACCGCGTGCAGTGAAAGCGCGAATAACCCCGAGCTTTCGGCTGATAAGCTCATCTGACCCTCGGTCAGCATTAAAAAGTGGATAGTCGGAAAGGCGAAAACCCGCCTTTCCGGCGGATATATATTCCTGGACGGCGGCGTTAATAAAGTTAGCACGCTCTTATCCTTCTCCCAATCAACTCAAAGCCCAACGAAGCGGGTTTGAGTTGAAAAGGAAAAAGGAGAGAGCGAATATGGAGTTTTCGTCGAAAGACGGAAACAAAATGAAGCGAACTTCTTTTGACGCTGTGTCAGTCGAATCCAAATACAAACTATTCGGAGGGAATCAAAAATGACAGAAAAGAAGCTGCACAAAACAGAAGACGGGTTTACCACCAAGTGGGGCTTTATCCTCGCTTGCATAGGCTCGGCGGTAGGCATGGGTAACATATGGCGTTTCCCGATAATGGTGTCTACCTACGGGGGGTTGACCTATCTTCTGCCTTATTTTGTCTGCGTACTGCTCATCGGCTCTACGGGCGTAATGGAAGAGTTCGCTTTAGGCCGCTGGGCGGGAGCAGGCCCTGTGGGCGCGTTCGGCAAATGCACAGAGCAGCGCTGGGGTAATGCCCGCATAGGCAAGATAATCGGCGCGCTGCCCATAATCGGCGCAATGGGTCTTGCCATCGGCTATACCGTGGTAATGGGCTGGATTTTCAAATACTGCTTCATGGGCATTTCCGGCTCGCTTTATGCTCTCGGCACGGACATGAACGCCATCGGCGCGGCGTTCGGTGCAACAGCGCCGGAGGCTTCCACGCTGGGCGAGGCCGTCTCCATGATGGCCGAAAACGGCATTTTCAACATCGGCAACACCATGTGGCAGGTTATCGGCCTTGTCATCGGCCTTGCGATACTCGTCCTCGGTATTTCCGGGGGAATAGAAAAGGCCAATAAGATTATGATGCCGGCGCTCTTCGCGCTGTTTGTCGTCCTCGGCATTTACATTGCCACGCTCCCCGGCTCGGGCGCGGGATATAAGTACATTTTCACGCTCCAGCCCGACCGTCTTTTTGATCCCGAGGTGTGGATTTATGCGTTCGGCCAGGCGTTCTTCTCCCTCTCCGTTGCGGGTAACGGCTCGGTCATCTACGGCTCTTACTTCTCCAAGGACGAGGATATCCCGTCCTCGGCGCGCAATGTCGCCGTGTTCGACACCTGCGCCGCTATGCTCGCCGCGCTCGTTATTCTCCCGGCCATGGCAGCGGGCGGTGTTGAGCCGTCCAAGGGCGGCCCGGGGCTTATGTTTGTGTACCTTGTCAATGTCTTAAACGGCATGGCGGGCGGGCGCATTGTGGGCGCGGTGTTCTTCATCTGTGTTCTCTTCGCCGGGCTTACCTCTATCATCAACCTTTACGAAGCGCCCGTTGCGTGGATGCGCGAGCAGTTTCATCTCAAGCGTCTCCCCTCGGTCATCATCATCGGCCTTATCGGCATGGTCATTTCCGTGATGATTCAGCCGTGGACTTCCCAGTGGATGGACGTTATCTCTATCTACATTTGCCCCATGGGTGCGTTCCTTGCGGCGGTCATGTTCTTTTGGGTGCTCAAAAAGGAAACCGCGCTTGAAGCTGTCAGTGAGGGCATTAATAAGCCTATCGGCAAGTGGTTTTACCCTCTCGGCAAGTACGCTTACTGCCTGCTCACGCTTGTCGCGCTCGTTGCGGGTGCGATCCTCGGCGGCATAGGCTGATAAAGCTTAAATAAGCATAATTCAGGCGGCTCTCCCAAATCGGAGAGCCGCCTGTTTGCGTTTAAGTTGCTTTTCAATACCCCGTCTCGCGGTCTATCACCGTGCCGTCCACGGCGTTGAGGGTCAAGTGAATGTCGTAGTATGCTTTCATCGTTCCAAATGTCAAGGGCAGCGAAAACCGTAGTCGCGGCGGTGCGCTCGCCCTCGTCGGGCGCTGTGCGTACAAGCTCTTTGCAGTGCTCAATCAGCCTCGGCACATCGTCTATGCTCCCGTCGTGCTCATATGGGATTTCGCCGCGCGCTATAGCCTCGTAATGCTCAAGCTGCGCCTGCGCTTCCTGCTTTGTTATGCCCTACTCTTGATAAAGTGTGCTGCCTTTGGTGAATACAGCGAGCTTTTTATCCGCATCCGCTTGCGTAAAGCGCTTTCTTTCCACCGTGGCTTGAAGCTTCAAAAGCGGGGTCATGGACCTGCGCACAAGCAGTATTATCAGTCCCACCCCCACGGCGGAGAAAGCCAGCCTCACGAACGCGAAAACGCCCGTCATCGCGCGTATGCTTTCATGTATGGGGCTTATGTCCTCGGCAAAATACACTCGGCATTCCTTATCCGGGAAGTTTGAAATATGAGTTGTGCTTGCCGTGATGTAGTATTCTTTGCCGTTTGTTCTGCCTATGTATTCCGCCCGCCGTCCGTTATCTCCCGGCGTTGCGTAACCTTCCGGCGCAAAGGAAAGCTGGGAGTATACCGTTTTTCCGTTCACGATAAGCGCTGCACGGCTCTCGCTGTCACTTTTCAAAGCGTGCAAATTCGCTTCCTTTATAAAAGCGGAAACTACCTCTTGTTGCCGCGCTTCGGCGCGCTCATAGGCTGATGTGAGAATCGTTTCCTTTGCCATGGTCAGTAACAGCGCCGAGCACAGCGCAACAATGATTATAAGTATTCCGCCGCAAATAAGCGATATCTTTTGCCATAGCTTCATTTTCTCAGCTCCTCTAAGCGATAGCCTGTTTTGGATATCGTGCGTATCTCGTCCGTCAAGCCGAGCTTTTTCCGTATGTTTGCCACGCGCACATCCACGGTTCTCAAATCGCCGAAGTAGTCCTCGCCCCAAATCTCGTTTAATATACTGTTGCGCGAAACCGTGCGTTTTTTGTTTTTCACCAGCACGCGAAATACGTCAAATTCCAGCGGCGTAAGCTCTATTTTCTCTCCGCTCTTTGTCAGCGTTCGGTTTTCCCCATCCAGGTTTATGTCCTCAAAGCGGTAAATCTGATTGAGCTTGCCTCGCCTTTTCCTGCGCTTATTTTAGAATATAGCCCGTATAAAAGGATTACCGAAACATTACCGTTATATAAACGAGCGGGAGCGTTGCATTTGCAACGCTCCCGCATTGTGCGCTCAGCCCATTTCTCTGAGCCGCCCTTGTATCATTTTGCTTACGGCATCGGCAAACCAGCCGATTGTCGGAATGCGCGTGAGGTTTGCGCCGTAGATTTTGCGCGCGGAATCCAACTCCATGTCACTCCCCGTGAATACGCACAGCGGCGGCACACTCTGCAAGCGCAGCGCCGCGGCCTCGCGCACCGCATCCTCCGTGCCTGCCTTGCCGCCGTAGGTCTTGCTTCGGACAAGCCCCTTGCCGGGTATCCTTTGGTCATCGTTTGGGTTTGCGTCCGATAGGATTATCAGCATTCGCCGCCCGCTCTCCTCTCGGCGGATTAGCCAGCCCATTGCGCGCATGGCAAGCCCGTCCCTGTTCCACCCTGCGGCGGCGTAGTTAAACAGCCCCTCGTTGTTCCGCTCACCGAAGTCGCGCAGTATGTGCATCACCGTGCACCCGCTCACAGAGCAAAAAGAGGTCACGCGCACCGGGATATTACAGCGCGTCAAGCTCTCTGCAATGATGTAGGCTTGCGTTGCAAGCTTTTCCTGTTGCCTATTTTGCGAGGCCGAGCCGTCCAGCAGGATATCCACCGTCAGCTCGCCCGGGTGATCCACGCGCCGTAAGGAGAAAACGCGCTCATCGCTCACCGCGACACCGCGCCATGCCGCCGAGGGGGAAAGTCGTCCCGCGCGGCAAAGCGACTGCGTTTCGTCCTGTTGAAGGAGGAGCGTGTTTTGCAGACTTTGCGTCAGGCGGGCGATGATGAGGCGGTTTTGAACGAGGTTTTTCTCAAAATACGCCTTGTTTTTCTCCCTCTGCCGCTTGAAGCTCTCCACCTCCCACGCGATTTGCGCATCGAGCGTGCGCGCGCTCGTGTCCCCGCGCGTAAAGTGCAGGCGGCAGTTTTCGTGCGCGCCCGTGCAAAGCTCTTTTTCCGCTGCGTTCAGCTCCACCGGGGTCAGCATTGATTTGCCGAATACGCTTTCCACGTATCGGCGCAGTATCGGCTCCGGTGTTTTGCCTTGCAGGAAAAGCCACGCCTTTTGCGCGCGCCCCAGCACCGTGGGGTCGCCGGATATGTCTGTTTGCGCCAAGCGCCGGAGTGCGTTTCGGCTGACAATGCGGTTTTGGCTTTTCCCCTTGCCGTTGAAGCTGCGGTCAACCCAGCCGGCCCATTGCCTGTCCGTCACGCTTCGGCGCGCGCGGTGAAAGTATTTGTATAGAAGCGCCTCTATCCGCGCCGTTATCTGCCCCTCGTTCAGCTCTGTCGGCAGCTCCAGCGCGTCCAGTACGCCCTTTTCCCATTCGTCCTCGTTGTGCGCCGTGCCGAGTGCGCGCATATACCATGCTGCGCGCAGCGCTTGCACGCTGTGCTTTTCCGCGCCTTGCGCGTTTGAGATAATGCCCTGCGCGTATTCGCTCCTCAGTGCTTCCAGCGCGGGGCGCGCGTCTATGCTTTGCCGGTAGGCTAGGCTTTCCAACGCCAGCCAAAATAGGTCGATGTATATTCCGCCCTGCGCTTGGCTTTGAAAGCTGTTGAAAAGCGGCTTGAATTTAGCAAAATCGTAGCGCCGTGCCGCAAGGCCGATTATCGTGTTGAAGTACAGCTCCGCGTCGCCCTCGTCGTTGAACGCGTGATAATCCGCGCGCACGGCATAATCGCCCGCGCCGTTCCAAACTTGGTTGTCCGCGCGCCGAAGCTGGATATCCTCTCTGTCCATTTCAGCCCTCGAAAAGCTTTGCCCTGTCCGCCTCGCGCGGTATGCGCGCCCAAACTGCGTCCTCGACTAGCTGCCGTTCAAACGGGTCAAACGCCTTGTTGATTATTCCGAGGCGCATCGCCTGCTTTGTGCTTATCCCGCGCTCAATAAGCCGCAGAGCCGACAACAGCCCGCGCAGGTCGAGCGCCTTTGTGGATATCTCGGCGCTGTCGCACTTGCGGCGCAGGTCGTCAAAAAGCTCGGCAAACTGCTTGCACCATTCCTTTTTCAGCGTCGGGAAGCCGCGGCGCAGGAGTTTGTTAAGGTCATCCTGCGATATAACCGGCATATCCAGCACTACAAAGCGCGAAACCAGTGCCTCGTTAAGCTCGCGCGTTCCGGCGTAGCCGTAGTTCATCGTGCCTATGAAGCGCGCGGCGGGGTCTAGGTATATGCGCTCGTAGCCGGGAACATCTATCACGCGGCGAAAGTCCAGCGTAGCGTGCAGCACGGCCAACGCCTCGTTTTTCGCCATGTTCACCTCGTCAAGCACGCCGAACCCGCCCATGCGCGCGCATTGGCAGATAGGCCCCTCGCGAAATTCCACCCGCCCCTCGCGCAGAGTGTCCGCGCCGATGAGCGAGGCCGCGTCAACATTGATGTACATCGATACATCCCAGCACGGGCGGCCGAACGCCGCCGCGAGGTTTTCCGCCAGCACGTTTTTGCCTGTGGCTTTCGGCCCTGCCAGCAGCAAATGCTCCCCGCTCAAAAGCGCGGCCGCCGCGCTTTCCCAAATTTCCCGCCCGTAGTAGAGGTATTGCGGCGCGGGTATGCGCCCCTGCGCTTCCGGCGGCACACCGTGCTCGCGCCGAAACGCCTGTATTTCGTCTATGAGTGATTTATTTATGCCCTCGTCGGCAAGCTCTTTCCATAAATCCATGAAAAGCCCTCCCAATATCCATACATTCCTCGCCATTATACGCCCGTTCTCCGTTAACATTCTGCTAAGAATATAGGGGGGCGGATTAGAGACGACAACGCCGCTTATTGCGCGAGGGAAAGAAATGT
>CAZGFK010000024.1:0-20079 GCA_964524815.1 uncultured Oscillospiraceae bacterium | reverse complement strand
ATTTGTGAGGTGACGATATGCAAAACGCGGAAATTGACAAGGCGATACCGTGGAACCCGTGGCACGGGTGCAAGAAGGCAAGCCCGGGATGCAAAAACTGCTTCGTATACAAACAGGATAAGCGCTACGGGAGAGACACTACTCTCATCACAAAGGGCAAGACCACTTATGAGCTGAAAGACAAGGACTGTCCGCCGGGGTCGCTCGTGAAGCTGTGCTTTTCGTCTGACTTCTTTATAGAAGAGGCCGACGCGTGGAGAGACGGCTGCTGGGACACGATAAGACGGCGAAAGGACTGCACCTTCGTGCTGACAACAAAGCGGCCGGAGCGCATCAAGGACTGCCTGCCGCCTGACTGGGGCGAGGGCTGGGAGCATTTCCACCTGAGCATCTCAATAGAAAACCAAGAAATGGCCGACAAGCGCCTACCGCCGTTTTTGGAAGCGCCGCTGAAGCACCGCGAGGTTTTCTGCTCGCCGCTGATTGCGCCGATAACGCTGGGCAAATACCTCGACACGGGGCTTATAAAATGCGTGAACGTAGGCGGCGAGATGGCACCGAAAGCCGATGTGCGCCCGATAAGATACGAATGGGTTAAAGCGCTCTTCTTGGAAGCCAAGGAACGCGGCATAGAATTCTATTTCCACCAGTGCGGCTCAATGTTCATAAAAGACGGTGAAAACATCGGGAAATGGAACTTAAACGAGCAAATAAAGCGCGCAGAGGAAATCCAACACGCGCTGGAGGAGTTGTATGGCTGAACGGCAAGGAAAACCCCTCTTAATACGAAAAACACCGAGGAAACGGTTGTTTCCTCGGTGTTTTTATGCCGTTTTTTGATTATCGGGTGCGGCTTTTGCCACTTACTCCGCTTTCGCCATTGTGCTCAACACAGCCTCCGCGCAGCGCATACCGTCCACGGCGGCGGAGCTTATGCCCCCGGCGTAGCCCGCGCCCTCGCCGCAGGGGTAGACCCCGGAGAGCGAGGCTTGAAGCGCGGCATCACGCACGATGCGCACGGGGGACGAGGAGCGGGTTTCGGGCGCCGTCAGGACGGCATCGGGCGCGTCAAAACCTGTGAGCTTTTTGCCGAGCGCGGGAAGCGCATTTTCCAGCACGGAAGTAATGCGCGCAGGATAGAGCGCGTGAAGATCGCACCAAGTGACCCCGGGACGGTAGGTAGGCGTAACCGCGCCTTGACCGGTGCTTGCCCGGCGCGCGAGAAAATCGCCGACTGTTTGCGCCGGAGCGTGGTAATTGCTCCCGCCGAGGGAAAACGCCGCGCGCTCTATCTCGCGCTGCCAATACATCCCGCCGAGAGTGGATTTGTCGGGGAAGTCCTCGGGGGAGAGCGTGACAAGGAGCGCGGAGTTTGCGTTTTCGCCGTCACGGGCAGAGTAGCTCATCCCGTTCGTGACGACCCCACCCGCCTCGGACGCGGCGGCGAACACTTCCCCGCCCGGACACATACAAAACGTATAGGCGCTTGTGCCGTCAGGGAGATGAACGGAGAGAGAATAATCCGCCGCGGGAAGCGCGAGCGGGCAAGGTGCGCCGTACTGCGCGGCGTTCACGGCGCGCTGGGCGTGCTCAATGCGCACACCCATGGAAAAGGGCTTGGGCTGCATCTCAATCCCCTGCGCCAAGAGCGCTTCAAAGGTGTCGCGCGCAGAGTGGCCGAGGGCGAGAATGAGCGCGGAGCAGGGGATAGTATACTCCCCCGTGGGGCTTTGCACCCGCGCGCCGGTGAGCGCGCCGTTTTCGCTTTCAAGCGCTTCAAGGCGCGTTTCAAAGCGCACCTCGCCCCCGTGGGCTATCACGTCGCGGCGAATATTTTGGACTATATCAATGAGCACATCCGTGCCGATATGGGGCTTTGCGTCATACAGCACGCTCTCGCTCGCCCCGTGCTCGTAAAACTGCCGTAAGACCCACGCCATACGCTTATCGTGCGTGCCGGTATTGAGCTTGCCGTCGGAAAAAGTGCCCGCGCCGCCCTCGCCGAACTGCACATTGCACTCCGGGTCGAGCTTCCCGCCGGAACGAAAAGCGTCCACGGCGGCTTTGCGGGAGAGAGCATCGCGCCCGCGTTCTATGACGATGGGGCAAGCCCCGGCGTAGCTCAAAACGAGCGCGGCGAACATACCCGCAGGGCCGAAGCCCACGATAACCGGGCGCTTATCCTGCGGCAAAACGCGGGGGATTTCATACGAGGGGGGTGTATACGGCGCGGCATTCGCGCCCTTATTCTTCGCAATGAGGCGCGCTTCATCGCCTGAATAGTCAAAGGCAACGGAGCAGACAAAATGAATATCGTCCTTCTTTCGCGCGTCCAGCGAGCGCTTTATTAAAACGGGGTTTGAAAGGCTGTCCTCACTCACGCGGAGCTTTTTTGCCGCGCGCGGCGTGAGGAGTGAAATATCCTCGCCGGGGGCGAGACGGAGAGAGCGCACAAGTATCATTTGCCGAGCCTCCCCGCGAGCTGTCCGCTTGCCCAAGCCCATTGGAGATTGTAGCCGCCGCAGTCAGCGTCTATATCCAGCAGCTCCCCGCAGACGAAAAGCCCCGGCATAAACCAGCTTTGCAGAGTTTCCGGGTCGAGACCGGAGGTGCGTATGCCCCCGGCGGTGACTTGGGCGTTGTCAAAGCCCTCAGTGCCCGTGACGATGAGGGCAAAGCGCTTGGCGGCAGCTGCGGCAGAGGCGATGTCGCTTTTTGTGAGCGCAGAGAGCGGGCGGGCAGCGTCCAGCGCGGCGTATTTAACCAGCATACGCCCGAGGCGGTTATGAAGAATGCCCGTGAAAAGCTCCGCCGTGGGAAGCTGCGGGAAGCGGGCAACGCGGGCAGTGAGGAGCGCTTCAACCTCTGCAAGGGTATAATCGCGCAGGAAGTCTGCGCACAGCGTCAGCCCCTCTCCGCCGAGCGAGGCGGCGCGGGAGATATCGAAAACCGCAGGGCCGGACACGCCGTTATCCGTAAACTGCACCTCGCCCGCGCTCGCGGCTAAGGCTTCACCCCCGGCAAGAAGCGAGAGCGCGGCATCGGCGCGAACGCCCTTTAATGCGCGCGGATAGTCCCCGGCCGTGATAAGCTGGACGAGGGCGGGATAAAGCTTTGTGCGCTTATGGCCGAGGGGCTTTAAAAGCTCATACCCGTCAGATACACCGCCGAGCTTTGCCCCCGCCGCTCCCCCGCAGGCAACAATGACGTAATCTGCCGCGATGTCCTCAGAGTACGTTTTGACAACGTACCCGGTTTTGGCGCGCAAAAGCTCACGCGCGGGGCAGCCGCAGCGCACCTCAACCCCCGCTTGCTCCAAGGCAAAGCGCAGCACATCCACCACGCTGTTGGCTGAGTTTGAAAGCGGGTAGACGCGCCCGCCGTACTCCGTCACGGTGACTAAGCCGAGCCTGTGAAAGAAAGCGAGGGTGTCCTCCGGCGTAAAGCGGGAGAGCGCGGGCGCGGCAAAGTCGGGGTTTTCCCCGTGGTAGTTTTCGAGGGTTGCGTTTATATTGGTGAGGTTGCAGCGGCCGTTGCCCGTGGCAAGGAGCTTGCGCCCAACGCGGCTTTGCCGCTCCAAGAGGATGACGCGGTAATTACTCTTGCGCGCCGTGAGCGCCGCCGTCATGCCCGATGCGCCGCCGCCGATTACAACAACAGTTTCCATGAAATAAGCTTCCTTATAAATCAATGTTTTTTCCATTATAACAGGGGCGGGGGATTAGTTCAACGAAAAAAAGAAAACCTCTTCCCCGCAAGATGCGGAGAAGAGGAAAAAAGATTATTCCGATTTGCCGGTTTCCAGCGCGTCAAGCCGGGCTTTGATAGCCGCAAGCTCGTCGGCCATCGGGTCGCGGACGCTGACCTGGTCAACCTCGGTGGCATAGTCCACCTTTTGCCCGTCAATGCGCACGATGCGCGCGGGAATGCCGACGGCGGTGCTGTTGGGCGGGACCTCGCTCAGAACAACGGAGTTTGCCGCGATGCGGCAGTTATCGCCCACGGTGAAAGGCCCGAGCACCTTTGCGCCTGTGCCGATGAGGACATTGTTGCCGATGGTGGGGTGGCGCTTGCCGCTGTCCTTGCCCGTGCCGCCGAGCGTGACCCCGTGGTACAAAAGGCAGTCATCGCCTATCTCCGCCGTTTCGCCGATTACAATGCCCATGCCGTGGTCAATGACAAGGCGCTTGCCTATCTGCGCGCCGGGGTGGATTTCTATCCCGGTGCGGTGGCGGCTGGCCTGGCTGATGAGGCGGGCGATAAACTTCATATTGTGAGTGTAAAACCAGTGGGCGCGGCGGTGGCTGCGCGTGGCCTTGAGGCCGGGATAGAGGAAGTAAACCTCCAACGCGCTTCGCGCCGCAGGGTCGCGCGCCATGTAGGCGGCTATGGTTTCGCGTAAATCTTCAAAGAGCATATAATATAACCTCGAATTCTTATAGTCGCAAAAAGGCGACGGAACGCGCCGTCGCCCTTCATATATCCGCGCGGGAAGTCACTCTCCCCGCCGCATACAGCGACAGCGACATCGAGCACATATACAACAACACGCCTTGCACTTCATTTCGCTGTCACCTCAACTTTCATTCGAGCGGAGTATCTCCGCGTATTATATTACGCGACAAAGGCTGCTTTGTCAACTAAACAAGAAAACTATTTGCCGGGCTTTCTTTGAAGCTTGTGCTTTTTGCCGTCGGGCGTGACGATATAGGTGTTATCCAATACCTGCTTTGCCCCCTCGCGCCACTCGGCGATGTACTCCTTGCGCAAAACCTCGCGCTCGCTCAGCTCCTCTGCGGTAAGCTCGCGGAGCTTTGCAGTGCGGGCAAGCTCGTTTATCCTGTCAAGCTTAGTTTTCTCCATGTGCGTCCTCCTGCAAAGTGCCCAGCTCATCGAGCGTAAGCTCAAAGGCGGGGATAAAATGTTCCATAAAATACTTCACTTCCGGCAGAGGGCTTGCGTCAAGCACAGCACGGGTCTGCCGCTCGGCGGAGATGAATTCGTCGTTACCGGCGCGGCGCTCCTCAATGCACTTTATGAGCGCGGAAAGCTTGTCGGCCGCCTTGACTAAATCATGCGTGCGCTCGGCGATTTCCCCGGTCAAAAGCGGGGCGTAGGCCGGGCGGAGAGCCTCGGGAAGCGTATCTAAAAGCTTTGCGCAGGCGAGGTTTTCAACCTCCTTATACGCATCGCGTATGAGCGCGTTGTGGTACTTTATCGGGGTGGGAAGATCCCCGGTCAAAATCTCGGAGCTGTCGTGATACAAGGCGGCGGCGGCGTACTCGTTCGGGTCGCAGGGGACGGAGAACACATCGCGGCGTATCACGGCCAAGGCGTGGGCAATGACCGCGCACATATGGGTGTGCTCGGAGACGTTTTCGGGCAGGGCGTTGCGCATCAAGCTCCAGCGGCCTATATAGCGCATACGGGAAATGTAAGCAAAGAAGCTGTCGGACATGGTTATCTCTCTCATTATTATAATATTCGGTGAAAGAATAATACCACGATTGCACGGACTTTTCAACTGTGGTATATTTGTTTATGGCAGACGGGAGGAAAAACACATGATAAACGGAATAAAAGTTATAGATGCGCACGTGCATTGCGCCCAACAGTTTGACGCACGCGCGCTGCTGGATTACACCACCGCTGTGCCCGATGCGTTGAGCGCGGCGGATGTGCTGAACATAAACGCCGTGGCGCATTCGCGCGCCGTCACGCTCACGCCGACGGCGCTGGCGCTGAAAATGCTGTATCCGGGGCGCGTATATGTGTTCGGCTGTCCGGATGTGAGCGAATACTATCTTCATGCCGCCTCGCTCGGCGCGCATATGGCCGAATACGGCGCTGCGCTTATGAAGATGGGCTGTGACGGGATAAAATTGCTCGAGGGCAAGCCGCAAATGCGAAAGAAGCACCCCGTGCCGGCGTTTGATGCGCCTGTGTGGGACGCGTTTTGGGAATGGGCAGAGGCGGCGCAAACGCCGATACTCTGGCACGTAAACGACCCCGAAGACTTTTGGGACGCGGAGCACGCCCCGGCTTTTGCCGTGCAGCAGGGCTGGCTTTACGATGAAAGCTATGTGAACAACGAAGCGCAGTATGCCGAGGTTTTGAACGTGCTGGAGCGGCATCCGAGGCTGAACATATGCTTTGCGCATTTTTTCTTCATGTCGGCACAGCTTGAACGGCTGGACGCGATAATGGACAGGTATGAGAATGTGCGCGTGGATATCACGCCGGGGATAGAGCTTTACGAGAACCTTTCGCGCAGCATCGGCGCGGCAAAGGAATTTTTCGAGCGGCGGCACGACAGAATAATGTACGGAACGGATATAGGCGGGCGGTGCGTGCTGATGGGCGAGGAAAAGGCGCTTGACCGCGAGGAAAACCGACGCAGAGGGGAAATTGTGATGAGCTTTCTTGCGCAAGAGCGGGAGCGGGAGATTTCCTCGGACGGGCATTTTCTTATTAAAAGGCCGAGCTTTATTATGCGCCCTCTTGCGCTGGAGGGAGAGCGTCTGCGGGAAATAGTGAGCGGGAATTTTGAACGCTTTGCGGGCAAGGAGCCGAAAAGCGTTGACAAAACGGCGCTGGAAGCAGAGTGCGCGCGTCTGCGCGAGCGAATGGCGGAGCTTGAGCGCGTTTTGCCCGGCTTTGTGCCGGATTACTCCGTGGTGGAGTACGCCGAGGTAACGGCAAAGGCTCTTTGACACGAAGCTGAAAGAGAACGCAAAAAGAGGCAAAAACCGCGTTTTTTGTATTGCAATTTCGCGCGGAGGGTGATAAAATTCAATTTTGTGTTGAAAATCCAATTATACATTCTTTTTTCGTGCGGCAATGAGCGCGGCACGAGCGCAAGGGAGCGTAGCTTATATGAGTAATCTTAGAAACGTTGCAATAATCGCCCACGTTGACCACGGCAAAACCACCCTCGTTGACGAGCTTTTGAAGCAGTCGGGTGTTTACCGCGAAAACCAAGAGATAGTTGACCGAGTTATGGACTCTAACGACCTTGAACGCGAGCGCGGCATAACCATTATGGCAAAGAACACCGCGGTGTGGTACGGCGATACAAAGATTAACATTGTCGATACCCCGGGTCACGCCGACTTCGGCGGCGAGGTGGAACGCATTTTGAAGATGGTCAACGGCGTTATTCTGCTTGTTGACGCGGCAGAGGGACCTATGCCGCAGACGCGCTTTGTTTTAAGCCGCGCGCTGGAGCTTGGGCATCGCGTGATAGTCGTTGTCAACAAGATTGACCGCCCCGACCAGCGCATACACGAGGTTATAGACGAGGTCTTGGAGCTGCTTATGGATTTGAATGCCACGGACGAGCAGCTTGACTCCCCGATGCTGTTTTGCTCCGGCAGACAGGGCACGGCCAGCTACTCCCCCGATGTTGTCGGCACGGATTTAGAGCCGCTTTTCAAAACGATTATCGACTATATCCCCGCCCCCGAAATGAACGAGGATGCGCCGTTCCAAATGCTTGTGAGCAGCGTGGACTATAACGAATACGTAGGGCGCATTGCCATAGGGCGCATTGAGCGCGGCAGAATAAAGCAGAACGATGAGATAGAGGTTTGCAACTACCACGACACCGACAAGCCCCCCATAAAGGCCAAGGCCGTTTCGCTCTACGAGTTTGACGGGCTCAACCGTGTCCCCGTGACCGAGGTGGGCGCGGGCAACATCATCGCCATGAGCGGCATCGGCGATGTCACCATAGGCGACACGATTTGCGCCAAGGGCGCTGCAGAGCCGCTGTCGTTTGTGAAGATAGGTGCGCCGACCTTGGAGATGACCTTCTCCGTCAACGACAGCCCCTTTGCCGGGCGCGAGGGCAAGTTCGTCACGTCCCGCCAGATTCGCGACCGCCTTATGCGCGAAACGCTCAAGGACGTTTCGCTGCGTGTGACGGATGTGGAAAACAGCACCGACAGCTTCAACGTTGCCGGGCGCGGCGAAATGAGCCTTTCCATACTCATCGAAACCATGCGCCGCGAGGGCTACGAATTTCAAGTGTCTCCCCCGCGTGTGCTTTTCCGCGAGATAGACGGCAAATCCTGCGAGCCTATTGAGCGCGTTGTGGTGGATGTGCCGAGCGAGTTTATGGGCGCTGTGATGGAAAAGCTCGGCGCGCGCAAGGGCGAATTTTTGGAGATGACCCCCGTGGGCAACCGCGTCAAGCTTGAGTTCCTTGTGCCGAGCCGCGGCCTGTTCGGCTACAGAAACGAATTTTTGACCGACACCAAGGGCGAGGGCATACTCGCAAGCGTGTTTGAGCGCTACGAGCCGTTCAAGGGCGACATCAGCCGCCGCGGCACAGGCTCTCTTATTGCGTGGGAAACGGGCGAAGCCGTGGCCTACGGCATTTGGAACGCGCAGGAGCGCGGCGCGATGTTCATCACCCCCGGCACGAAGGTGTACGGCGGCATGGTGGTGGGCGTTTGCCCGAAGAGCGACGATGTGCCGGTGAACGTTTGCCGCACAAAGCACCTCACCAACACCCGCGCTTCCGGCTCGGACGAGGCGTTGAGGCTCGTTCCGGCGCGTCAGCTCAGCTTGGAGCAGTGCTTGGAGTTCCTTGCGGACGATGAGCTTTTGGAAGTCACGCCGAAATCGCTCAGACTGCGTAAGCGCATTCTCGACCACGGTTTGAGAATGAAAAATGTTATGAAGAATAGATAAATCTTTAAAAGTGCGCGGCTTTTGCCGCGCACTCGGCGTTTTTCGCGGTTTGTTTCTGTGCGGCAGGGGGGATTCTCCCTGTCGGATACGAACGGCCTGTGTTTTTGCCGCACAATGCCGCAAAACCCGACCGGGGCAGCACTGCGGCGCGTTGAAACCGAGCACGGCAACAAAAGCGACATATATAAGCGACAGCGAGAAAACCCCTTGCCGCCTTTTTTGCGCGCAGGGGGATAACCCCTCTCGGCTTTTAGAATACCGGCTTACAAAGCTTGACGGAAGAGCGGGAAAATTGTATAATACATTGATTATATACTTATATATACACGGGAGCGGCGTATGAGAAAATACACCGACACTGCAAAAAGAAGAAAACGCCTGTGCCTTTCGGCGCTTACGGGGCTTTGCGCGCTGTGGCTGGCCGCGTGCGGAAAGGGCGAAGCTGCCCCGGCGCAGAGCGCGACCGAGGAGAGCACGGTTAGCGCACCCGGTACAGCGAGCGAATACACGGGCAAGCTTATAATAAACGAGCTTATGGTGAAAAACCGGGCAACGCTTGAGGATGAAAACGGCGCGTTCCCGGACTGGATAGAGCTTAAAAACGCGTCAAAGGAGCCGATTTCTCTTAAAGGCTTCACGCTCAGTGACGGCGAGGATAAGGATGAGTGGACGCTTCCGGATATCACCCTCTCTGCGGGCGAATATGCCGTGATTTACGCAGACGGCGAGGACGAGGGCGCACACGCGGGCTTTTCCCTCTCGCTTGATGAGACCGTATACCTGCGGGATTTATCCGGCGCGGTTGCGGACGCGGCAGAGTGCACAAGCGACAAGGCCGACATGGCTTTGGCGCGAAACGCGGCGGGCGAATGGGAGAAAACGCGCTTTGCCACGCCCGGATATGAAAACTCCATGGCCGGGTACGCCGCGCGACAGGAGAGCTTAGAGCGCGAGGCCGGGCTTGAAATAGTCGAGGCTGTGACGGCGAACGCCGGGGCGCTTGAACAAAGCGAGCTTGGGCTGTGCGACTGGGTGGAGATAAAAAACACGGCCGACACGGCGATAGCGCTGGGCGATTATTACCTATCGGACGATGATGACATACTCAAAATGTGGGCTTTCCCCGATGAAACGCTTGCGCCGGGTGAGAGCGTGATTATAATCTGCTCTTCAGATGAGGGCGAGGCAGACGAGGGGTATTACCGCGCGCCCTTTGACCTCAGCGCCTCGGCCGAGCGCCTGTACATTTCAAACTCTGCGGGCGAGATTACGGATTACGCCTATCTCCATGATATCCCCGCGGGGGGCAGCATGGGGCGCATAGCGGGCGAGGGCGGTTGGTTTTTCTTCGCCGCGCCTCAGCCTCGGCAGGAAAAGACGGGCGGCGCGCGGTATGTGACGGCCTCTCCCGAATGCTCCGTTCCGGACGGGGTTTATAATGACGCGGCCTCTGTCGCGCTGGAGCTTAGAAGCGAAAGCGCCGATGCCGCAATCTACTATACGCTCGACAGCACCCGCCCCAACGAGAGCAGCACCCTTTACACGGGGACTGTATACCTTGACAAAACCGCGGTTGTGCGCGCTGTTGCCGTTGCACCCGGCGCGCTGCCGAGCGAGGTTAAGACCTTTACCTTTATAATAAACGAAAACCACTCGCTGCCCGTTGTCAGCCTTGTTGGGGATGACCCGGAGGAGCTGCAAAGGATGTACGCCGCCGGGCGCAAGGGAACGGAAGTCGGCGGGCATATCGCGTATTATACGGCGGACGGCGGGTTTTCCGCTCCCTGCGGCGTGGATATGCACGGGGAAACGAGCCTCGCTCTTCCCAAAAAGAACATGGGTGTACATTTCCGCTCGCGTTACGGCGAGGACAAGGTGAAGTATGACGTGTTCGGCGGGGGCGTGACGGAGTTTAAGGCGTTTGTGTTGCGCGCGGGACAGGATCAGACGCGAAGCATAATACGAAGTGAGCTTTTGGAAAACCTGTGCTTGCAGTTTTCGGACAATGTCCCCACGCAGAGAAGCGAATACTGCGTGCTGTACATAAACGGCGAGTATAACGGGATATATGCGCTCATGGAAAAGGTGAACGAGGCGCATTACGCCGCGCTTATGGGCGTGACGAAGGAGAGCGTAAGCGTAGTAAAAGCGCCGGTCAAGCCGGGAAGCGAGTTTTACGAGAGCGTGATACGCTTTGCCATGAACAATGACCTCACCACGCCGACGGCCTATGCTGAGTTTTGCGAGGTTTTGGATATCGACAGCCTTATAGACTGGATGATAATAGAAGGGTATTCCGCCAACACCGACATTGCCTCCGGCAACATCAGATTTGCCCGCTCAACCGAGGGAGACGGGAAATGGCGCTTAATGCTCTACGATATGGACGCTACCTTGACCGAAAGCGGGAGCATATTCACCAATGTCCTAAAGCCGGAGAGCACGCAGTGCGCCGTGTTCATAACCCAGCTTGTAAATAACCCTGATTTTCGCGAGAAGTTCCTCACCCGTGCGGGCGAGGTGCTCTCCACCACGCTTTCAAACGAGAACGCGGACGCGGAGACGCTGCGCCTTGCCGGGCTTATAGAAAGCGAGGTTGAGCGCGACAGCGCCGTGCGCATAACGACTACAAAAGCGCAGTGGGCGCGCGCCGTGGACGATGTGCGCGCGAACATAACCGAACGCGACTGGAGCGGGCGGAGCATACAGGCAATAGGCAAACTCATGAAGCTGAGCGCGGAGGAAATGCAAAAATACTTCAACAAATGACCTGCGCGCGGACAGGGAGCGAGAATGAACGAAACAAAGCTGACCTTTAAGCGCTACGAAAAGAAATATCTGCTCGCGCCCGATGAGTATGCGCGCATACGCGCGCACTTGGACGAGTACATAGAGCCGGACGAGTTTTTTGAAAGCACGGTGTGCTCGGTTTACTACGATACGGACGATTTTGAGTTTATCCGCCGGTCGATAGACTCGCCCGTGTACAAGGAGAAGCTTCGGCTGCGCGCGTACAATGTCCCGGACGAGAACGGCACGGTGTTCGTAGAGCTTAAACGCAAGCTCAAGGGGCTTGTTTATAAGCGCCGAGTGATGATGACGGCGGACGAGGCGCAGCGGTATATCGCAGGGGAACGCACTACAGTGCGCGAGGGGCAGATGTACAGGGAGCTGGAATGGTTTTTGGCGCATAACGACGTGAAAGAGCGCGTTTTTATCGCCGCTGACCGCGAAGCCTACCGCGCACGAGACAAAAGCGAGCTCAGAATTACCTTTGATAAAAGCATACGCTGGCGCAGCACGGATTTGACGCTGACCGCCGGAAGCCACGGCGAAGAGCTTTTGCCGCCGGGGTATGTGCTGATGGAAATCAAAATGCCGGAGAGCGCGCCGCTGTGGCTGGCGAGAATGCTCAGCGATGAGGGGCTTTTCCCGCGTGGCTTTTCCAAATACGGCGAATGTTACAAGACTAATTTATTATATGGAGTGATATCAGGTGTTTAGCAGTATACTTACCTCGCCCATAACCTTAACGCAATTTTTGGTGTGCATGGTTGCCTCGCTCGTTCTGGGCATTTTGGCCGCCGTTGTATTTTCCTATAAAAACAGCCATTCAAGCTCCCTTGCCGTGGCGCTGGCCTTGCTGCCGTGCGTGGTGGCGATGGTGATAATGATGGTCAACGGCAATATGGGCGCGGGGCTTGCCGTGGCGGGTACGTTTGCACTGGTGCGCTTTCGCTCCGCTCCGGGTACGGCGCGGGAGATAACGGGGCTTTTCTTCTCCGTGGCGCTGGGGCTTGCCTGCGGTATGGGGTTTGTAGGGCTTGCGGCGGTGTTCTTCGTGATATTCGCCGTTGCGCTTATCATCCTCACGGCTACGCATTTTTGCGAGCACGGCGGCACACGCACCTTGAAGATAACCATACCCGAAAACCTTGACTATGACGGGCTTTTTGACGACCTCTTTGCCGAGTACACCCGCTCGCACGAGCTTGTGCGCGTGAGAACGACCAACATGGGCACGCTCTATGAGCTGACCTACCACATAAGCTTCAAATCCGGCGATGTGACAAAGGAGTTTATAGACGCTGTCCGCTGCCGCAACGGGAACTTGAACATTATCTGCTCCAGAGAATACGACCGCGACCTTATTTGAGCGCGATATACTATTATAATGTATAAGAATCGGGCGCGTCCTTTAGGACGCGCCCGAAGTGCGTTTTTCAATTATATTTCCGCTGTCTCCCCCGTGAACACCACGGCGGTGGGGCCTGTGAGGAAAATACCGCGCGCGGTTTCGGCGGCAAAATCCGGCGTGAGCGCAACGGAGAGCGTGCCGCCCGGCATCTTGATGTCCGCCGTTCCGCTGCCGTCGAGCGCGCCGCGCAGCGTAAGCGCCGCGACTGACGCGCCGCAGCCCGTGCCGCAGGCGAGAGTGAAATCCTCCACGCCGCGCTCATACGTCACGGCGGTGAGCGCGCGAGGGGCAAGCGAGGTGACGAGCGTGACATTCGCCCCGCGCGGAAACTCCTCTGCGTATCTCAGCGCCTTGCCGAGCGCGCGCAAATGCGCTTCGTCGCGCGCTTCGGCCTCATCAAGCACCAGCACCGCGTGAGGAAGCCCCGGCGAGCCAAGCTCGATATATGCGCAGTCGTAGCTGCGCCCCAAGGCGCGCACCTCGCGGTGGAGATCGACAAGCGAGGGATCATTGAGCCGGACGCAGTAGAGCGTGGGCGTAATACGCTGCCCCGTGACCGTGCCGGAGATGGTTTCGATACGCTGTGTGTCCCCGGCAAGCTTTGCATCATGCCCGTAGCGCGCGATGCACCGCGCGCCGTTGCCGCACATTTCGCCCTCACTGCCGTCGGCATTGAAAAAGAGCATACCGTAGTCGGCGGTGGGGTCGGCGGCGGGAATGACGGCCATAAGGCCGTCCGCCCCGACACCTGTGCGTCTGGAGCAAAGCTTTGCGGCCAAAGCGGAGAGCGCCGCTTTATCAAGCGCGAGGGAAAGGTTATCCACGATGATAAAATCATTCCCCGCGCCGTGCATTTTCGTAAACTTCATTTTTCAGCCCCACAAAGCCGTCAGCATGGGGATAACCTGCTTTTTGCGGCTCATCACGCGCGGGAGAAACACGCAGTTATCCTTGGGGACGGTGTTAAAGGCCTGCTGGATTTCCTCGTCCGAGCCGACATACAAAAGAGTAGAGCCTTCCAGCAAAACGTCCGTAATCATCAATATAACCGTGTCAAACTCCGCGTCCTTTTTAAGCCGCGTCATCATCGCGAGAAACTCTTCCTTGCGCGAGAGCAGATGCGCGGAATCCACGCAGGTGATTTGGCTCACGCCGAGGTTTTTGTCGGCGATGTGGAACTGCTTATAGTCGGTTTTGAATAGCTCGTCTACGGGCTTGTCGTCCGTGCCGGAGGCGGAATAAAGCTCCTTGCCAAGCTCGTCAATGTCGATTTTCGCGATGCGCGCCAAGCGCTCGGCCATGGCGATATCGCGCTTTGTGCACGTGGGGGATTTGAACACAACCGTGTCGGAAAGTATCGCCGCCGCCATAAGCCCCGCCATACGCGGCGAGGGCATAACGCCGTGGTCTTGATACATCGAGGCGATTATGGTGTTCGTGCTGCCGACAGGCTCATTGCGCACGGAGATAGGCTGGCGCGTCTGAATGTCGGCAAGACGGTGATGGTCGATTATTTCAAGGATATCCACCTGGTCAAGCCCGCTTACGGACTGCGCGGCCTCGTTATGGTCTACGAGCACCACCTGCTTGCGGCGCGGATTTAAAAGGTGGAAGCGGGAGAGCGTGCCGACAACGTGCTCGTCCTCGTCAAGCACCGGGTAGCAGCGGAAACGGCTTTTCATAAGCTCTTCCTTGACATCGTCTAAGTAATCGTCAAGGTGGAAGCACACAACGCTGTCGGAAACCGTTTTACATACGCGCGCTATGGGTATGGCCTGGAAGATGAGGCGGGAAACCTGCCGGGCATCAAGCGGGGTGGAGATAATGCAGGTAGGGCAGCGGCTTTCAACCAAGGTCTGCGGAATGTCCGTTTGGCAGAGGATGAGGCATTTTATGCCGTGCTCCAAGGCACTGTCTATAATCTCCGGCTGGTTGCCGCAGATGAGAATAGTGTCGGGGTGGATGAGCGCGGGGTCTTCAAACGACTGCGGCAGAGAGATAACCACATCGCCCGACACGGAATCGACTAAATTGCCGCACTCGTTGACGAGCCTGCCCTCCAAAACGGAAACGAGGTTGAAGACGGGCAGCTCATCGACATAGTTGCTCGTAATCGTCTCCATGTCGTAGGTGGCAATGTCGCCCGCGGAGAGCATACCGTAAAGTGACCCGTCCTCGTTGACGATTGGCATCGTGGCGATAGAGCCGTCGCGCATCGTGCGCCACGCCAAATCCACCGTGACGGAGCAGTTAAGCTCCGGCGGGCGGTCAAACTCCAGGTCGCGCACCTGCGTGCGCATATTTTTCACGAATTTCGGCGCTTCAAAGCCGAAATGGTCGAGCATATGTTGGGTTTCGTCGTTTATTGCGCCTATGCGCACAGCGGTATATTGCCTGTCGCCGAGGGCGTTGCGGAGCTTGGCGTAAGCCATCGCGGCGACAATAGAGTCAGTGTCCGGGTTTCTGTGGCCGGTTACGTAGATTTCGTTCATTAAAGCATACCTCCACGATAGGACTGTAGTAATACCGTACTGTAATTATATCCGCAAGGCGTTGCAAATTCAAGCACCCTTGTGCATTCTTTACGAATTCATGATATTATGATAAAATGATACAAGATTTTTTGGTAAGATTTAAAATGTGATACGGCTGCGGCGGCGCTTGTGCAGTGCGCGCTTGTGTGCTATATTATAATAGAAAGAAAATGCAAATTCGGGGGAAAGAAATGAAACGGGCGAGATTGGCTTCTCTTGACGCGGTGAGGGCGTTTGCGTGCCTTGCCGTGCTGGCGTATCATATGCACTTGGTGGGCTTCGGGCATATAAGCTTGGCGCTGTTTTTTATGCTTGGAGGGTTTTTGTCGGCCTATAACAGCTACGGACGCTCGGATACGCAAAATGTCACGCTCAAAAGCTGTGTGGGCTATTCGCGAGATAAGATAATGAAGCTTTATCCCCTGCACATTGCGGCGCTGCTTATCCCGCTGGCAGGGCAGATATACGGCGCTGTACACAAGCTCATTTCCGCAAAGCTTGTGGCGTTTAAGCTCGCGGCGAATTTGGTGCTGTTGCAGTCTTGGATTCCGCTTAACGATATTTATTTTTCACTCAATGCACCCGCGTGGTATTTATCCACTATCGCGTTTTCGTATTTCATGTTTCCGTGGCTTTTGAAGGGCTTGGAGAAACTGCGCTCCGCGCGCGCCTTGTTCGGCGCAGGTTGCGTGATTTGGCTTGCGCAAATCGCGATTGGCTTTGTAGGCGAGGGGCTTTATGCGCTCGCGGCGCGCCCCGATTGGATTACCGCAAGGAGCTTTACCGATTGGTTTACGTTCATTTTCCCCGTGTTCAGGTTCGGCGATTTCGCCGTGGGCGCGTGTTTGGCGTGCGTGTTCATAAAGCGGCGGGACAAGGCCGCCTCGCCCCTTGCGTGGACGGCGGCGGAGCTTGCGGCAATCGCGCTTTGGGTTTTGACCGAGCTTGGCTTTGAGCGGGGTGTGCTGCCCGTCAACGAAAGCTCCGCCTTTATCCCGGCCACGGCGGGGATAATATACGTGTTTGCGGTGAACAAGGGTTATATTTCGCGCTTTTTGACAAATAAGGTGACGAAGTTCATCGCCGGGATAAGCGCCGAGGTATTTTTGACGCATGAGGTGGTCATTTTTGTCTGCTCCCCGATAATAACAAGCCTGCCCATAAGCGGCGGCGCACAAAAGGCGGTTTACATTATCGCAGTACCTATACTTTCGTATATTGCTTCGCTTGCGGGGCGCAAGCTCAACGCGGCGTTTGCCCGCCGCACAAGCAGGGTCAAAGCGGGAACAGCATAAAAATTTTAAAAATCAGTTGCATTTTGCTTGACATAACACCGTTTAGGCGCTAAAATAACTTAGTTAATATCGGCGAAGCGTTGGGGACGTTTCGCGGGAATATTACTTTTCAAGTCCGACGGGGCATGAATTTGCCCGTCTTTATTTAGATAACAATCTAAATACGGTTAAACCACCAAAAAATTCTTAAAGAATGGAGGTGTGTTTACTTACTATGCCAACGCCTTTATGGATCGTTATATTAGTCGTGTGTGCGGCTATAGGTTTTATACTTGGCATCGTGTACCGCAAGCAGGTCGCCGAGAGGGAGATTGCCGGCGCGGAAGAGGAAGCCAAACGTATAATAAATGAGTCAATAAAAAGTGCAGAGAGCAAGAAAAGAGAGGCTCTCGTAGAGGCAAAGGAAGAAATACACAAGGCTCGCTCGGAGTACGAGCGGGAGGAGAAGACGCGCCGCGCCGAGCTTCAAAAGCAGGAGCGCCGTTTGCAGCAGAAGGAAGAAACGCTTGACCGCAAGGTTGACGCGGTGGAGAAAAAGAGCGAGACGCTCAACACCAAAATCGCCGCGGCGGAAGCGCAACAAAAGGAAATCGCACTGGTGAAAAAGAGCCAGCTTGAAATGCTCGAAAAGATTTCCGGCTTTTCCATTGAAGAGGCCAAGGCTTACCTTATCGCCAATGTCCGCGATGAGGTGACGCACGAGATGGCCGTGAAGATCAAGGAAGTCGAAGCGCAGTACAAGGATGAGGCCGACGAGCGCGCAAGAGAGATTATCGCAACCGCGATTCAGCGCTGTGCGGCAGACCATGCAAGTGAAATCACCGTCTCTGTCGTACCTCTCCCCAACGACGAGATGAAAGGCCGCATCATAGGCCGCGAGGGGCGCAACATCCGCTCGATAGAAACGCTCACCGGCTGCGACCTTATCATTGACGACACTCCCGAAGCTATCACCGTTTCCAGCTTCGATCCCGTCCGCCGCGAGACGGCGCGCCTTGCCCTTGAAAAGCTTATTCAGGACGGGCGCATTCACCCGGCGCGCATTGAAGAAATGGTTTCCAAGGCTCAGCGCGAAGTGGCCGCGACTATCAAGGCCGAGGGCGAGCGCGCTGCGTTTGAAACAAACATTCACGGCCTGCACCCCGAGCTTATCAAGCTCCTCGGCCGCATGAAATACCGCACCAGCTACGGGCAGAACGTGCTCAACCACTCTATAGAGGTTTCGCATATTGCGGGGCTTTTGGCCGCAGAGCTGGGCGTGGATGTGGCGACTGCCAAGCGCGCGGGCTTGCTGCACGATATCGGCAAGGCCATCGACCATGAGGTTGAGGGCAGCCATGTTACCATAGGCGTGGACATTGCGCGCAAATACAAGGAAAACGAAGCCGTTATCCATGCTATCGAAGCGCACCACGGCGATGTTGAGCCGCACACGGTGGTGGCCTGTCTTGTACAGGCGGCGGACGCAATTTCCGCTTCCCGCCCCGGCGCGCGCCGCGAAAACATCGAAAACTACGTCAAGCGCCTTGAAAAGCTCGAAGAGGTCTCCAAGAGCTTCCCCGGCATTGCAAGCTCCTATGCTATCCAAGCCGGGCGCGAAATCCGCATAATGGTCAAGCCCGAGGATGTGAGCGAGGATCAGATGGTTCTTCTCGCCCGCGACATCGCAAAGAAGATAGAGGACGAGCTGACCTACCCCGGCCAGATAAAGGTTCACCTTTTGCGCGAAACCAAGGCCGTGGATTACGCAAAGTAATATAATAAGAAAGCTTAAAAGCGTGTTGCCCTGTCGCAACACGCTTTTTGCGGCGCTGGGAGGTGCTGTACGCGCGGAAAAGGGCGGGAAGCGTTGAAAAATGCCGGAAAAAGCCCTCAAAAACCGCCCTGTTCACCCGGCGCAGAAAAACTCCGAAAAAAATACTGAAAAAAGCGAAAAAAGTGCTTGACATACGGGCGCTTGGCTGGTATATTTATATGGCGCGTGTGCGAGAGCATGGGCGTATTATGCGAAGAAGCGGGAGATTGCTCAAATGATGAGGTAACTTCCGTGGAGTATGTCCGGCGTCGGGGTTCCGGCGTGAAATCGGGCGGCTGAAGCCTATCTTATACACGCGTATATCGCGCGGACGGAGGATAGGACCGGCTGTACAAGTACAAGCCGGTTTGTTTTTCGGACGCGGCCTGATACGCACGGTTGTGTGTATAAGAAATCCGGGCTTCATCTGTACGCATAATTAGGGCGGAGCCGATGCCGCCGAGAAAACGTACAAAAAAGGAGAAAACACATGGCAACCACCAGCAACAAGAACATGATCCGCATCCGCCTTAAGGCTTACGATCATCAGCTCATCGACAAGGCCGCCGAGACCATCGTGGAAGCTGCAAAGCGCACCGATGCAAAGGTTTCCGGCCCCATCCCCCTGCCCACCAAGACCGAGATCGTCACGATTCTTCGTGCCGTTCACAAGTACAAGGACAGCCGCGAGCAGTTTGAGCGCCGCACCCACAAGCGCCTCATCGACATCATGTCTCCCAACCAGAAGACCGTCGAGGCTCTTATGAACCTTGAAGTTCCCGCAGGCGTTGAGATCGAAATCAAGCTCTGAGGCAAACACTTTTCCACAGCGCCGGTTGAAAACCGGAAAAACACGTTAAAGACCCATTGTTCGCAGCTTGCGTATGCGAACGGGTTAAGTTGCCAGCCTCTGGACGGAGCAACCCCTCCGGGCTAAGCGAGGCAACCAATAACCGATAGGAGGAAATACAATGAAGAAAGCCATCATTGGCAAGAAGGTCGGCATGACGCAGATCTTCGACGAGACTGGCAAGGTCATTCCCGTCACTGTCATTGAAGCAGGCCCGTGCGTGGTCGTGCAGAAGATGACTAAGGAAAAGGAAGGCTACGAAGCAGTCCAGTTCGGCTACGAAGAAGTCGCCGAGAAGAAGCTCACCAAGCCCGAAAAGGGTCACCTTGAAAAAGCGGGCGTGGGCATGGTTAAGCACCTCAAGGAGTTCCGCTTTGAGGACAGCAGCAAGCTCGCCGTTGGCGACGTTGTCAAGGCCGATATGTTCGCCGAGGGCGACAAGGTCGATGTCACCGGCACGAGCAAGGGCCACGGCTACGCCGGCGTTGTAAAGCGCTACGGCCAGGGTCGTACCCCGATGAGCCACGGCGGCGGCCCGGTTCACCGTCATGCAGGTTCTATGGGCTCGAGCACTGATCCTTCCCGCATTTTCCCGGGCAAGAAGCAGGCCGGCCACATGGGCGTTGACCAGGTAACCGTGCAAAACCTCGACGTTGTCAAGGTCGATGCAGAGCTCAACCTCATCGCTATCCGCGGTGCCGTTCCCGGCC
>CAZGFK010000023.1:0-20149 GCA_964524815.1 uncultured Oscillospiraceae bacterium | reverse complement strand
GCGTGAGCACGGGCGCGGCCACGGAATAATCAGGCCGCCGCTCCGCTTGGGCGCGATTGCCCGCCGCGTCCGTAACCTCGTAGATTATAACGCCGTTTTCCCTCGTGACCTCAACGGAAGAGGTAATGTCCCCGTCATGCCCGTCCACGGCGGAATAGCCCTCTTCTTCATACCCGTCCAGCCAAGCGGGGCGGTAGGAGCTATCATAATGCAACGTGATTTGCGGCGGAGTTAAATCCGCGCCCTCTGCCGCCGTTTCCGCGTTCATCGTCTCCGGGACACTCGCCGCCGCGCTTGCGCTGTCGCTTTCCGCAATGAAAAACACACCTGCGGCAAGGATAAACACAAATATACTCGCCGAGATAAGCGCCGCCTGCGCCGTTTGGCTGTGTTGGAATTTATTAAGAAGCTTTTTCATCTCTCTGTGCCTCCGCATCTTCGGGTTTGACGTTGTTATTATCCGTTTTGTTTCACCCGAATATGCAAAAAGCTCGGCTTGAAAGCGTCCGAGCTTTTTGGAGTATTAACATATCACAGTCTTGCCGTCAGCTTATCGGCCAAGGGTTTGAGTCTGCCGCTTATCCAATGGAGTATCGCCGCCGCAAGGAACACCTCCGCCAGCGTTATCGCGGCTTCAAGCCATATATTGCCGAGCTTGCCGATAACGGTCAAACAGCCCTCGACAAAAATCATATGCACAAGGTAGACATCATAGGAAAGCTTATCCGTCACGCCAAAGAGCTTGCGCAAGCCGTCCGGCCAATGAACGGAGCGGGTCAGGACAAAGAGCGTGATAAACACGCCGAGGCCGAGCAGCACAACGCCGTACTCAAAAAGGAACACAAAAACATAGTATGTAAGCATGGATACTTGGCCGAAAACGCTGTCATAATAATAAAACTTATACCAATAGGTAAGCGCGGTGAGCGCCGCGCCCGACACGGCCGAAAACGCCCAAAGGGTGTTGAGCTTTTTCTTATCCTCGATTATGTCGGCCATGAAGTAGCCTATCACGTAGCAAGCCAGCCAATACGCCTTGAAGTAGGATTCATACACCTTTAATATAAGCTCCATTGCCGCCAAAAGCGCAATCACCCCGGCAAGCATACAGCCCTTGGCTTTGAAATAGCGCTTGAGGTCATAGAGCACGGGGGTCATGACATAGCACAAAAGGCAATGGCAGATATACCACAGATGATGCACCCCGTGCCACCCGCTGTGGCCGAAAGCGAGGTGGAGAAGCCCGGTAGAGGTGATATACTCGGGGGCTTTGAAATAATAAACGGGGACGATGAGGAGAATGACGCAAAGATAATAGTCCAAAAGAATCTTCACGAAATTCTTCAACACGAAGCTGACGCGCCCGGCGGGTTCGTCAAACTCCTTGTGCGCGTACAAATACCCGCTGAGCAGGAGAAAAATCTGCACCGCCGTGGAAAGAAGATTCGCCGTAATCTCATACCCCGCCTGTTGGAACATATGGCAAGTGGTGAGCGAGAGCATGGCAAGAAAGCGCATAAGGCTGAGCGAATAGTTTTTCACTTTTCCCGCGCGCAAAGCAGTCTGCCGATTATCCATAAGGCGGTATCCTCCGTTTTTCTTTATATACGATACGGTATTATACCAGCGTATGAAGAAAAAATCCAGTGCCGATTTTCGCGGAGTGCGGGGGGAAAGGCGCTAGCAGGCACAAGGCTCATGGTGAATTTGCTTTAAAGCGCAGCGGTGATACCCAGCACACGCAATATTGGCTTAAGATACTCTTTGTCCGTCCAATCGCAACTGCCATCACCGACAGCCGCCAAAGCCTTTTCCCAAGTTTCCAGCTCTTCGGGGTTCTTTTTGGCAACGGCTTTTCGGAGCATTTTGCACAGATTCCTGTCAATGACGCTCATCGCGTCAATATTCCAAGCCCCTCTGCAATAAAAGCAAGGTACATCGTGCAATTCATCTTTCATGTTATGTTGTACGACTTCAAGAAAGCCCTTTTCGTCATACGGCGATGCCCCAACGCAAAAAACAATAATCCTTTTGCCCCGCAGTGCTTCCATATTCTTTTTGAGGAACGACAGCCCAGCAATACCGGACGCATACACACCGCCGCCCAAAACAACCGTGTCAAATTTTTTCACATCTTCGATTTTTGCTTTTTTCGTTTCCAGAATCGGAAAGCCCGTTTCCTCGGACAACCACGAAGCATATTTTTCAGTAGCTCCGTATTTTGATTGATACAGAATAACTCCGTTCATTATTCTTTACCCCCTGGTTAACCTTTCTTTTTGCTATCCTGCAAAAGACTGCATACAAGCTTTGCAATCGTTTCTTCAGAATTATTCAATTCCAATTTCATTTTCGCTTCCCTCCATAAACACAGGTTTTACATCTCCGTCTTTAATTTTGAGTACATTTTCATATCCAGCACTTTGCCGTTTTTAACTGCGTTACTGCGGAGTGTTCCCTCGCACGTAAAACCCGCTTTTTCAAGAACGCGGCAAGAAGCGATATTATAAGAAAACGGCTCTGCATAAACACGGATTATATCGGTATGTGTAAACACATAATCGCAAAGCTTCTTGACCGCTTCGGTCATAATACCTTTTCCCCAGTATTCTTCCGCTACGTAATAGCCAAGCTCGGCTGTTTGCCGATGTATATTGTCTTGGCGAAAGGCACTGATGCTACCTATCACTTTTCCGTCTGCTGTGACAGCAAAGGCAATGGTATTGTTTTCGTCAGCGTCAAGCATCAAAGAAATATATTCTTTTCCTTCTTGCTCGGTGTACGGGTACGGTAATCCGTCCCGCAAATTATTCTGTACTTTTTTGTTTGAAAGAGCCGTTGCCAAATCTTTCGCATCTGCAAACTGCCATTTTCTAATTTCGCATTTTGTCATACGATTTACGCTCACTTCCAAATCAATATTTTAATACAAATTGATAGGTTTTTTGCGTTCCTCTCAATAGCTGCTGTTATATAACCATGATTATAATCATTTCCGTTGCCGATGTCAATATTTTTGGATAAAGCGGAGACAAGTTTGCGTTAAAAGCATAATAATCGTTGCTATAAGCGGATTATTCTGTTATACTGATAGATTGTCAGAGTAGATAACAATACTCGCGGCAAAAAAATATATCTCTGCGGCAGCCAGCCGCAGGAAAGGAACGTTCAAATGAAAAACACCGAAAAGACAATGGACAAGATAGTCGCGCTGTGCAAAAACCGCGGCTTCATCTTCGCAGGCAGTGAAATCTACGGCGGCCTTGCAAACACCTGGGACTACGGCCCGCTCGGCGTGGAGCTGAAAAACAACGTCAAGCGCGCATGGTGGAAGAAATTCGTGCAGGAAAACCGCTACAACGTCGGCCTTGACGCGGCCATACTCATGAACCCGCAGACCTGGGTTGCTTCCGGCCACCTCAGCGGCTTCTCCGACCCCCTTATGGACTGCCGCGAATGCCACGAGCGCTTCCGCGCGGACAAGCTCATAGAGGACTGGACAAGCGAAAACGGCTTCGAGCTGCCCAAGCCCATTGACGCTTTCTCTCAAAGCGAGATGAAAGACTTCGTCGAAGAGCACAACATCCCCTGCCCCACCTGCGGCAAGCACAATTTCACCGATATACGCCAATTCAACCTCATGTTCAAGACGTTCCAGGGCGTAACCGAGGACGCAAAGAACACCGTTTATCTCCGCCCCGAAACGGCGCAGGGCATATTCACAAACTTCGTCAACGTTCAGCGCACCACGCGCCGCAAGCTGCCGTTCGGCATAGGGCAGATAGGCAAGTCCTTCCGCAACGAGATAACGCCGGGCAACTTCATTTTCCGTGTGCGCGAATTCGAGCAGATGGAGCTTGAATTCTTCTGCGAGCCGGGCACCGATCTTGAATGGTTTGACTATTGGCGCTCTTTCTGCCACAACTTCCTGTTGTCTATCGGCCTTAAAGACGAAAACCTGCGTCTGCGTGACCATGATCCGGAGGAGCTTTGCTTCTACTCCAAGGCCACTACGGACTTTGAATTTCTCTTCCCGTTCGGCTGGGGCGAGCTTTGGGGCGTGGCCGACCGCACGGATTACGACCTCACCCAGCACCAGACCGTTTCCGGTCAGGATTTGACCTACTACGACCAGGATAAGAACGAGCACTATATCCCCTACGTTATTGAGCCTTCCCTCGGCGTGGAGCGCACGGTGCTGAGCGTATTGTGCGATGCTTACGATGAAGAGGTTGTGGGTCAGGACAAGAAAGGCAATGACGATGTGCGCACGGTTATGCACCTGCACCCGGCGCTCGCGCCCTTTAAGTGCGCGATTCTGCCCCTTTCCAAGAAAGAAATCCTCACCGGCCCCGCGCTGGAGCTTTACCAGGAGCTGAGCCGAGAGTTCATGTGCGACTATGACGAAACCGGCTCTATCGGCAAGCGCTATCGCCGCGAGGACGAGATAGGCACACCCTACTGCATCACCTTTGACTTCAACACCGTCGGCACGGAAACGGACGAGGCCGACCACTGCGTCACCGTGCGCGAGCGCGACAGCATGACCCAGGTGCGCATCCCCATAAGCGAGGTCAAGGATTACATCCTCGAACGCATTAAGTTTTAATTGCCCCCGCAAAAGATAAATTGAAACAGAGGCGAAATCTGAAATGAAAGACGGATTTGTTAAGCTGGCGGCGGCCTCGCCCGTCATACGCGTGGCCGATGCCGAGTATAACGCCCGGCGCATTATAGAGTGCATGAAAGAAAGCGCGAAAAAGGGGGTAAAGCTCCTCGTTTTCCCGGAGCTTACGCTCACGGGCTGCTCCTGCTATGACCTCATAGGCCACCGCGTGCTGCTCGATGGTGCGGCAAGCGCCTTAGAGCAGATTGTGAAAATGAGCGCGGGGCTTGATATGCTCACCTTTGTAGGGCTTCCCTACGCCTACGGCAGCCGCCTTTTGAGCTGCGCGGCGGCGATTTACAACGGGGAGCTGCTGGCGCTCGTGCCGAGAGAGAATGTTGCGGGCAGCCGCTTTGCAAGCTACACCGGCGAGGGCGAAACGGTGCGTGTAGGCGCGCTGGAAACGGATCTTTGCACAAATGTGCTTTTCCGCCATGAAAGCCTGCCGGAGCTTACGGTTGCGGTGGAGCTGGGCGGCGATATCAACGCCGTATGCCCGCCGAACGAATACTATGCCGCCTTGGGCGCAACGGTTATCGCGCAAATGGCCGCATTCCCCGCCACGGTTTCCTCCACGGCGGATGCAGAGCTTGCCGCGCGCTACACCTCTAAGCACCTTTCCTGCGCGGTTGTGCTCGCCGCGCCCGGCAAGGGCGAGAGCACGACCGACAACGTATACTCCGGGCTGTGCTTAGTCGCAGAAAACGGGGTAATACTGGCGCAGAATGAAGCGCCGGACAGCTTTGCTGTCAGCGAGGGCGATGTGCAGCACATGGTGAATCTCCGCCGGGCGCGCGGCGGCTTTGACGATTACGATGACGACACCTATATTATCCCTTGGGGCGCGGAGCTTTGCCAAACGGAGCTTACACGCGAATACTCCATGCACCCGCACCTGCCCGCGCAGCCTGAGGACGTGCCGGAATACTGCGAGCGCGTGCTGGATATCCAAGTATCCGGCCTTGTAAAGCGCATGGAGCAGGCAGGGCTTGACCACTGCGTGGTGGGTATATCCGGGGGCGTGGATTCAACGCTTGCGGTTATGATTTGTGCGCGCGCAGTTGAGCGCATGGGGCTTCCCTCGACAAATGTGGTTGCCTGCACCATGCCGTGCTTCGGCACTTCCTCGCGCACAAAGTCCAACGCCGTTATCGTGGCCGAGCAGATGGGCGCAGAGGTGCGCGTTATCGACATAGGCAAGGCCGTGTATCAGCACTTTGACGATATAGGCCACGCGCATGACGATTATTCCGTGGCCTTTGAAAACGCACAGGCGCGTGAACGCACCCAAGTGCTGCTGGATATCGCGAACAAGGTGAACGGCCTTGACGTAGGCACTGAGGATTTGAGCGAATTTGTAGACGGCTGGTGTACCTTCAACGGCGACCATACGAGTAACTACGATGTCAATCTCGGCCTGACGAAAACCCAAGTGCGCGCAAATGTGCGCTACATCGCGCAGACGACCGACAACAAAACCCTTGCCGACTCCCTTTGGGACGTGCTCGACTGCCCCGTGACCCCGGAGCTTTTGCCGATACACGACGACCAAATAGAGCAAAAGAGCGAGGACGCCGTCGGCTCATACTCACTGCAAGATTTCTTCACGCACAAAATCCTCGTCTGCGGCTTCACCCCATCTAAGACCTTCCGCCTTGCAAAGCGCGCTTACGGCGGGCAGTTTACGGATGTGGAGCTGGTGCGTTGGCTGACGAGCTACTGCAAGCGCTATTTCAGCCAGCAGTTTAAGCGCTCCTGCCTTATGGACGGCCCTGCCGTTGATACGTTCACCGTCTCCCCGCGCACGGGCTTCCTCATCCCCTCTGACGCGGAAGCGGCGCTCTTCCTCGCGGATGTGGAGCGCCTTGCCGAAAGCATACTCTAAAAGGAGCATCGCGCTATGGTACTTTACTATTCCGGCACGGGCAACAGCAAATACGTTGCCTCGCGCCTTGCCGATACGCTCGGCGACACGCTTTTTTGCATGACCGAGCGCATAAAGCAAAACGATACGTCTCCCGTCAACACCGGGGAGCGCGTTATAATCGTCACGCCCACTTACGCTTGGCGCATTCCGCGCCTTGTGAAAGCTTGGCTTTTGAAAACCGAGCTTACGGGCGCGAAAAAGGCGTGGTTCGTGATGAGCTGCGGCAGCGAAATAGGCAACGCCGCAAAGTATAACCGCGCGCTCTGCCGCGATTTGGGCTTAGAGTACATGGGCACGGCGCAGATAATCATGCCGGAAAACTACATCGCCATGTTCGATGCGCCGGATATAGCCGAGTCGCGCGCAATAGTTGCTAAAGCCGAGCCGCACATAGACCGTGCCGCCGCCGCAATCGCCGAGGGCAGGGCGCTCGACACCGTTCCTGTCGGCGCGGCGGATCGCATCAAAAGCGGCCCTGTCAACCCCGTGTTCTACTCCTTTTTCGTAAAGGCCGAGGCTTTCGCGGCAGACGATAGGTGCATAGGCTGCGGCAAGTGCGCCAAGCTCTGCCCCACGAACAGCATTTCCCTTGAAAACGGCAATCCCGTTTGGAGCAAGGGCTGCACGCACTGCATGGCCTGTATCTGCTACTGCCCGACAGAAGCGATAGAATACGGCAAAATCAGCCTTTCCAAGCCGCGCTATCATTTTGAAGCGTTATCGAAAGAAAAATAATGCGAAAACAAGAAAAAATCACAGTCTCGCAATAACGAGACTGTGATTTTTTGCATTACATTATTCCAATTACGCAAGCGCTTCAATGTTTACGGAGCTTATTGGAATATAGTCAAACTCGATAGCGTCCGATTCAAAGTACCCTCGGCGCGCATATTGAATATACGTTTTTCAGATTCTGTCTCTGCGGCGCTTAACCGGCTCTTCGTCGGCAAAATCAAGGCCGTAATCGTCCGAGGCAAGCTCGCCGAGGCCGAGGCTCGCCCAGTCTATCCCGTCATCGGAGAGGGTAACTTCGTCTATGAGCTCCTTTTCCGCCGGGGCAAGGTCATCTTCTTCGCTGTCCCAGTTGAAGCTTGCGCGGCTTTCACTGCGTTCGGGCGCTATCTTCATATCCGCATCCTCATCATCGAGCATGACGGGCGCGGCGGGCTTTTCACTGCGCTTATCACGCAAAAGCTCTTCATCATATTGGTCGGCGGCAAAGCGGGTGGTGAACTCGCCCGCCGGAGCAGATGAGCGCTTCGTGCCGTCCTTTGCGTTGCGGTAGCTTTCCCAGCGGCTGTTCCAGTCGGACGCGCTGGAAGCGGCCTTGCGCTTTGCGCTGTCCGTGTCGCCGCCGCGCTTTGCACCCGCTCTCCCTAAAAGCTCGTTCCCGGCGTTCGCGGCAAAGCGCAGTGCGCCGGTGAATGCGCCCTCGCTGTCGCTCTTCTCTCGCGCTTCTGCGCGGGCAGCGGGCTTTGCGCTGTGCGCGCCGTCTGCGGCGCGGCGGTCACGCGGCGTAGGCTCGGCCTTGGTGCGCGCGCTTTTGCCGGTGGGCTTTCCGGCGCGGTTTACGAAAGAGGTTACCGCGTCTCTGTCCGGCAAACGGACGGGAAGATCAAAGTAAAGCAGCGTTGCGCAAAACGGAAAATCGTCATTATCTTCAAGATAGATGAAGATAGCGCGCGTAATGAGGTACGCAATCAGCGCGGAAAACGCGCCGATAATCGCGGCAAATAGCACGTCCGAGGGGAAGTGCGCCATGAGGTAATTGCGCGACACGGCCATAAGCAGCACCACGACCACCGTCGGCACTATCATCTTCTTGCCCTTTGTAAAGCACAGCGAGCCCATGCCCGCCGTGACGGCGGTAACGTGACCTGAGGGGAAAGAAAACCCGCTCTCGGCAGGAGAGCCGATATAATCCCAAAAGCTTTTATATACGGCCATGTATTCAAAGGGGCGAGGTCTCGCCACCATGTCTTTCAAAATGATGTTCGTGATAAGCGCGCCGCAGCACACAGCCCCGAACATACAAACGCCCATGCGCCTCGTGCGCGAAAAGCACATAAAGCCCAGCGCAAGCAGAAAGAAGATTATCCCCTTTTCGCCCAAGAAAGTAATGACTTTCATCAGCGGCGTGAGAAATCCGCCCGCTTTTCCGGCCATTGTGTTCATGAAACCAAGAATGGCGCTGTCATACCCGGCAAAGGTAGTGTTCAGCCATTGCGCAATTGCAGTATACTCCATACGGCATACCTCGCTTTTCTCGTAATTATCTCAAAGCCCGCGGCGCGCCGTGCGCCGAAGCTCGGTGATTTTTCCGTTCGCGCTTTATTATACTATACTCCTCTCTCGGTTTCAAGATAAAAATTGCAATTTCGTCAAAAAAATTTACAAAACGGAAACAAGGTGCTTTCCCGCCCCGTTATCCTTCCATTTGCTTGGCCAAAAAATCCGCCGCGGCTTGGGCAAGCTTTTGCTCAAGCTCCGTCCCCACAGCCGACTCGCGCGGCGCGATAAACAGCACTGCCCCCATTATATCGCCCTGCGCAATTATGGGCGCGCAAACCGTGACGCAGTATTTGTCATCCGCCGCGCTCACCGGCACGAAACTCGCCCCTGCCTCGGTGCGGTAAACACAGCGCGCTTCAATGAGCGCGGTAAGCTCCGCGCTCACGCTCTTTTCGCCAAGCTCGCGCTTTGCCCCTCCTGCCACAGCGATTATCGCGTCCCTGTCACACACGGCGGCTATCCCGTCCGCCGCGCGGCGGATGCTGTCGCACAGGGCAAAGGCGAAGTCCGACAGCTCGCCTATCGGCGAATACTTTTTGAATATCAGCCCGCCGTCCTTGTCGGTGAATATCTCCAGCGGGTCGCCCTCGCGGATGTGCATGGTGCGGCGTATCTCCTTGGGTATCACCACGCGTCCCAAATCGTCTATTCTGCGTACTATCCCGGTAGCTTTCATTTTTATCTTTCTCCTTTGGCTCAGTTATTTCTCGTTTCACTTATCAGAGCTTACATTTACTATTGTCTGCAACTAACGGCAAAATATGTGAGAGCGGGAGAGGTGCAAATAATGCAATAACGCAAGATTAATTTCCCGCTCTATATTGCATTCCGCGGCTTACTGTGGTAGAATCACCGATATGCAATCAAAAGCGCCGTTTGGGGCGCAGAAATGATTGCAAAGAGATTCAGAAAGTCAAAAAACACACAAGGAGTGAGCCGTTTGAAATTTTCATCTAAAATAGAAAAATGCGGACTGTCGCCGATGCGCAAGTTCGCCCCCGCCGCACGCAGAGCACAGGAGCGGGGCGTGAGCATTTACCACCTGAACATCGGTCAGCCCGACATCGCCACTCCCGAAGCATACTTCCGCACACTCAGAGAGTTCAGCAACCCCGTGGTGGAATACGCTCCGTCAGACGGCTTGGACGAGCTTTTGAACGCCGTGCGCGGCTACTACGGCAAAATCGGCGTGGAGCTTGACAGAAGCAATATGCTCGTGACGACCGGGGGAAGCGAGGCGCTGCTGATGATTATGGCGGCAATTCTCGACAACGGGGACGAGATAATCATACCCGAACCGTTTTACCCCAACTATTCCACCGCCGTAACGCTGGCGGGGGCAAGCGTGCGCCCCATTCCCACAAGCCCCGAGCAGGGCTACGCCTACGCCGAGCGCGAGCGCGTGGAAGCCTGCATAAACGAGCACACCCGCGCCATACTCATCACCAACCCCGGCAACCCCACGGGCGCAGTGCTGACGCGCGATGAGCTGAAGCTGATGCTGGATATCGCACGCGAGCATAAGCTGTTCATCATATGTGACGAGGTTTACAGAGAGTTTGTATACTCCGATGCGCCCCTTGTGAGCGCGCTGCAATATGAGGGATACGAAGAGAATGTTGTGGTGATAGATTCCGTGTCCAAGCGTTTCAGCGCGTGCGGAGCGCGCATAGGAATGCTGATAAGCAAAAACCGCGAGCTTATCGACCAGTGCATGAAATGGTGTCAATGCCGGTTGTCGGTTTCCACCGTTGATCAGCTTGCCGCAGCGGAGCTTTACTCCGTGGACAGCTCGTACTTTGCCGCCGTGCGCGCAGAGTACAAGGCGCGGCGCGATGCGATAATGGCAAAGCTTATGCAGATTCCGGGCGTTGTGTGCAAAGTGCCGGAGGGCGCATTCTACGTGATGGCCGCGCTGCCCGTGGACGATGCGGACAAGTTTCAAACCTGGCTGCTGGACGAATTTGACGACAACGGCGAGACGGTTATGTTCGCCTGCGGCGAACCGTTTTACGCCACGCCCGGCAAGGGCAAAAACGAGGTGCGCATGGCCTACGTGCTCAAACGCGAAGCGCTTGAGCGGGCAATGGATATCCTCGCAAAGGCCATAACCGAGTACAACAAAACGCACTGAATATACCTACACACAAAAAGGTGTTGCGAAATTGCAACACCCTTTTTACTATTGAAATGTTTCCTTGCTCTTAGCGGCAAGACGCGCCGCGCGCGCCTTATCACGCGTTTTTTTAGCGCTTGCGTCCAACGCTACGCCTAAACACAGCCCCACCGCAACGCCCAAGCTCATGCCAAGCGCGAGATTATTCCTCTGCGCGCCGAAAGCCGGTCCCAAGCTCATGCCAAGGCACATATAAATCGCCGTCCAATTCGTCAGCGCGCACTCGAGCACAAAGCGCGCCCCTTCCTCGCCCTCGCCGTCCGGCACAAAGCCGCATTTTTCAAGCACACGGCGGGACGCGGCATTGTCGGGCGCGGTCTCCGCCTCGACAAAGTATACATCCCCCTGCTCGAAAGCCCACTTAGTCATGGCCTGCACAGCCTCGGTAGCGTACCCCTGCCCCTCGCATTCCTTGAGCACGCCGTAGCCGATTTCCACGGCGTAATTCTTCGCCGCGCCTTTGAAGTCGATATCGCCGATATACGCGCCGATGGCCTTATCCGTTATGCTCCACGGCGCGTGCCACACGCGCTTATCCGGCTCTCTTTTGCACCCGGCGAGCATTTGCTCATACGCCGCGCGAAGCTCGGCATCGGCGGTTTTATCTATAAGCGCAGCCACTTCCTCGTCCGTCATGGGGCGGAGAATAAGACGCTTTGTTTTGATTACGGGGTCTTTTTTCTTCATTGTCTTTATCTCGATTCTTCTGCTGATTTGTTTGTTACGAAACACGCGTTTGCTATTATACGCGCATTTTCCCCCGCTGTCAAGCCATGCAAAGCGCTTATTTCCCTTGACAAAGCAAGAGGCGGAATATACAATAGAAAAACACGGTTGCGCCGAGCGCGCGGCCTCACTACGACGGAGCAAGGGCTCTGGCGATTGATTGGAGAAAACAAAAATGGCAAAAGACAAAAAGGTAGAACAAATCACCGACATGGAGGTTGACTTTGCGCAGTGGTTCACCGATGTGTGCATCAAGGCGGAGCTGGTTGACTACTCCAACGTGAAAGGGCTTTTCATTCTGCGCCCCTACGGCTACGCGCTGTGGGAAAACATTCAGGGCATACTGGACGGTATGTTCAAGCGCGACGGGCATGAAAACGTATCTATGCCCATGCTCATCCCGGAAAGCCTGCTGCAAAAGGAAAAGGATCACGTAGAGGGCTTCGCGCCCGAATGCGCGTGGGTAACCGTCGGCGGGAGCGAGGAGCTGCCCGAGCGGCTTTGCATCCGCCCTACGTCCGAGACGCTTTTCTGCGACCATTGGAGCCATGTTGTGCATTCCTGGCGCGATTTGCCGATGCTTTATAACCAGTGGTGCTCCGTGCTGCGTTGGGAGAAAACCACGCGCCCGTTCCTGCGCGGGAGAGAATTTTTGTGGCAAGAGGGGCACACCCTGCACGCGACCGAGCAGGAAGCGCGCGAAGAGACGCTCCACCAGCTTGAGGTGTACGCTGACCTCTGCGAAAACTACCTCGCGATGCCCGTTATCCGCGGCAACAAGACGGACAAGGAAAAATTCGCGGGCGCTGTGAACACGTACACGATAGAGTGCATGATGCACGATAAAAAGGCGCTCCAGTCCGGCACGAGCCACTATTTCGGCCAAGGCTTTGCCGAGCAGTTCAACATCACCTTTACCGACAAGGACAATCAGCAAAAGCACCCGTATCAGACCTCTTGGGGGCTTTCCACGCGCATTATCGGCGGCATAATCATGACCCACGGCGACAATAACGGCCTTGTCCTGCCGCCGCGCATCGCGCCCGTGCAGGTTATCGTTGTGCCGGTGGCGCAGCACAAAGAGGGCGTGACGGAAAAGGCCACGGCCGTTTACGAAGCGCTCAAGGCCGCCGGAATACGCACGAAGATAGACGTGAGCGACAACAGCCTCGGCTGGAAGTGCGCACAGTACGAGATGAAGGGCGTTCCCCTGCGCATAGAGCTTGGGCCGCGCGACATCGAAAACGGCGTGTGCATGGCCGTAAGACGCGATAACGGCGAGAAGATAAGCGTATCGCTCGACGAGCTTACCGCGCGCGTGCCGCAGCTTTTGGACGATGTGCAGGCCGGGCTTTACGCCAAGGCCAAGGCCAATTTGGACGAGCACACCTACCCCGCCTACTCCTTGGAAGAGGCAAAGCAGCTCCAGCAGGAAAAGGGCGGCTTCATCAAAACCATGTGGTGCGGCGAGCTTGATTGCGAGCTGGCGATGAAAGAAAAGGCCGGTATGTCCTCGCGCTGCATCCCCTTTGAGCAGGAAAACCTGGGCGAAGTGTGCGCTTGCTGCGGCAAGCCCGCCAAGCACATGATCTATTGGGGCGTAGCGTACTAAAGCATATTGTATTGACCGAGGCGGGAGAAACCGAAGCATTTCGATTTCTCCCGCTTTTTGCGCTTTCTCTCAATTTTATTCTGAAATAATATTTTAAGCTATTTAATGCACGGCTTTTTTATTTGACTTTGTATCGGCATATAGTTTATTGTTTAAAACAGGCGGCGAGGGCGCAAATATAACGGCCGAGATACATATTATTTCATTGAAATAACTGCGAAAAAGTGTTATTATAACAAGGTATTTTGCGAGAAACGGCAATGCCGCCGCAGAAAATCAAATACGCAAGTAAACGGAGGTGAAAGAATGGAAGAGACGAGCAACGCTTTGTTTACATTAGGGCCGATTGAAGTGACCGGCACGGTTGTGACGATATGGGTTATAACGGCGGTTTTGACGCTGTTATCTATACTCGCCACGCGCAACATGAAAGATGAGCCGGGCTTACTGCAAAACTTGGCCGAGCAAGCGGTAGGCAAGCTTCACGGCTACTTCAGCGGCATACTCGGCAAGCACCTGACGGATAGATACTTTCCCGTGCTCGCCACGCTCTTTATTTTCATCATTGTCAGCAACTATTCGGGGCTTTTGCCCGGTGCGGGTCACTTGAAGGCTTTCAAGGTGCCCACGGCGAGCCTGTCGGTCACGGCGGCCTTGGCAATAGTCGGGTTTTTCACGACGCACACTATAGGCGTGAAAGAGCGCGGCTGGAAAGGCTACCTTAAATCATTTTTGAGCGTGATGCTGCCGCTGACGCTGGTGGAGCAGCTTGTGCGCCCGTTCTCACTGGCATTGCGACTGTTCGGCAACCTTTACGGCGAGGAAATGGTTACGGAGAACCTTTACTCCATATTCCCCATACTCGTGCCGCTCGTGATGAACGTGCTGAGCTTGCTGTTTTGTCTTATTCAAGCGCTTGTTTTCACTATGCTGCTTTCTCTGTACATAGCGGAAGCGGTAGAGGAAGAAGAATAATAATCATCAAACTATTTTAATTATAATAAGGAGATAAAAACAATGGATATCACTAACGGACTTATTGCAATCGCCGCCGCACTCACCATGTCTTTGAGCAGCATCGGCCCCGCCATCGCACAGGGCAAAACCGCCACTCAGGCCATGGAATCCATCGCCCGTCAGCCGGAAGCCGCCAAGGACATTCGTTCTTCTCTGATTCTTTCTCTCGGTCTTATGGAAGCGCTGGCTATTTACGGTCTGCTTATCGCTTTCATGCTCATTTCCAAGATAGCATAATCATCCCCTCCGCGCCGCAATGCGTTGACCGCTTGCGCAGGGCGCGGCCGATATAAAAAGCGGTGAAGGAGATAAATATGCTGAGTATCAATTTTTCAGAGCTTGTTCTCACCATTATAAGCTTCTTCCTTTTGCTGTTTTTGCTCAACAAGTTTCTCTACACCCCCGTGCTTAAATTCATGCGCGAGCGCCAAGCGCGCGTAGACGCGAGCTTGGAAAAAGAGCGCCTTGCGCAAGAAGAGGCAAGCGCACTTGAAGCGCAGATAAACGCCGACCTTGACGCAAAGCGCAACGAGGCCAAGGCCTATCTTGCCAAGCAGCGCGCGCAGGACGGAAAAGAGAGCGAGGAGTATGCCAAGCGCTTGCGCGCGGAGAGCGCGCAGGAGCGGCGCGATGCGAAAGCGCGCGTGGAAAAGGAAGCCGAGAGAGTGAGCGCGGAGCTTACCGCGCAAAAAACAGAGCTTGCCCGCACCTTGGCCGACAAGCTTCTCGGCAAATGAGCAAAACCGTTGAAGACAGCAGAAAGGAGGGGCGGATAGCCTATGTTTGAGTGGAACATATTTTATAATCTCATAAACTTCGGCGTTTTGGGCGCGGGGCTTTACCTTGTGGGAAAGCCTATCGCAAAAAGCACCCTGAACGGCTACAAGAAAAAAGTGGCCGATGAGCTTGAGGGCGCGAAAAAAGCCGAAGTCGAAGCGCAGAAGCTGCGCGACACTCTCCCGGCGCTTGCCGCCGAGGGCGAACGCAAAAGCGCAAAGCTATTAAGCGACACCGATCAGCAGGCAGCCGAGCTTTCCAAGCTCGCCGCCTCAGAGGCCGCCGCCTTGCGCGAAAGGGCGCGCGCCGACAATGAAAGCAGCTTCGAGCAGCTTCATTTCGATATGCAAAAGCGCATCAACGCAAAGGCCGCCGAAGCACTCACGAGCGCGGCGGCGGATATGGTGCGCAATGCAAGCCCCGATGATAAAAGCGCGATGACCGCACGCTTTATAAAAGAGCTGCCGAATAAGCTTTGCTTGCAGCAAAGCGACAAGGTGCTTATAGCTTCGGGCGCAAAGCTCCCCGTGACGATAACGGGGGCGGATACTCTCACACCGGACGAGGAAAAAGCCCTTTGCGACATAGTAAAGGCAAAGCTCGGCGAAGAGAACGTAACAATATCGGTTGCGCGCGACGAGGCAGTGTTGGCAGGTGCGCGCGTGGCCGTGGGCGATACGCTTTATAACGGCACGGCGCTATACCAGCTTGAGCGGGCGAAACGCGCGCTTGAAGAGAGTGACGGCGAGGGCGATATGCTCGCGCTCATGCGCGAAAAGCTTGAAAATGCCGCCACGGATATAGACGTTTTCCAATGCGGCAAGGTCACTTCCCTGTCCGACGGCATATGCCGCGTGTCCGGCCTTGCAGATGTTATGGCCGGCGAGCTTTTGGAATTCAAGGGCGATTTGCGCGGCATGGTAATGGACTTGGAAAAGAACGATATAGGCGTTGTGCTGTTGGGCGATTATGACGATGTGCAGGAGGGCGACACCGTCCGGCGCACGGGGCGCATAATCGAAGTACCCGTAGGCGAGGCGCTTTTGGGGCGCGTGGTGGATTCCCTAGGCCGCCCGGTGGACGGCAAGGGCAAGCTGCGCACAAGCGAAACTCGTCCCATTGAAAGCAAAGCCCCCGGCGTTATCGAAAGAAAGAGCGTTTCCGTGCCTATGCAAACGGGTATAAAGGCGATAGATGCGCTTATCCCCATCGGGCGCGGCCAGCGCGAGCTTATCATCGGCGACAGACAAACGGGCAAAACCTCTATCGCGCTTGACACTATCATAAACCAAAAGGGCAAGGACATGATCTGCATCTATGTCGCGATAGGGCAGAAAGAGTCCACCGTGGCAAGCTTTGTGGAAAAGCTCAAGGAGCACGGGGCAATGGATTACACCATTGTCGTTTCCGCAACCGCGTCTCAGCCCGCGCCCATGCTCTACATTGCCCCCTATGCGGGAGCGGCAATGGGTGAGTACTTCATGTATAAGGGCAAGGATGTTCTCATCGTATACGATGATTTGAGCAAGCAGGCCGTGGCCTACCGCGAAATCTCGCTCCTATTGCACCGCCCGCCCGGACGTGAGGCATACCCCGGCGATGTATTCTACCTGCATTCAAGGCTTTTGGAGCGCGCCGCGCGCCTTTCCGATGAGCTCGGCGGCGGCAGCATGACGGCGCTGCCCATCATCGAAACCCAAGCGGGCGACATCTCCGCATACATACCTACGAACGTTATTTCCATTACGGACGGTCAGATTTTCCTTGAAACGGACCTCTTTAACGCCGGTGTTCGCCCGGCTGTCAATGTGGGGCTTTCCGTTTCCCGTGTCGGCGGCAGCGCGCAGCTGGGCGCAATGAAGCAGTTCGCCGGGCGGCTTAGAATGGATCTTGCGCAGTACAGAGAGCTGGCGGCATTCTCGCAGTTCGGCTCGGATCTCGACAAGGCCACGCGCGACACACTTCACCGCGGCGACAGAATGACGGAGCTTTTAAAGCAGCCGTGCTATGCCCCCATGAGCGCCGCCGATCAGGTAATCTCCATTTTCGCCGCGTCCGAGGGCTTTGCGGACGATGTGGAAGTTACCGACATCGCCGAATTTGAACGCGAGCTTGTGCCTTACGTCAACAAGCACTACCCCGAGCTTCACGATGAAATAATGAGTGGCAAAAAGCTCTCCTCGGAAAGCATGGATAGGCTTCGCGCCGTAATAAGCGAATTTAAGGCAAAATAACACCATGCCGCGAGGGGAACACCCTCGCGGCGGCAAAAAAAGCAGTAAAAGGAGGTGGGGCATATGGCAAATATGCGCGCAATCCGCACAAGGATAAAAAGCATAGAAAGCACGCGGCAAATCACAAAGTCGATGAAAATGGTGTCCGCCGCAAAGCGCCGCCGCACACAAGTCGCAGTCGGAAATCTCAAAACCTTTTCCGAGAAAAGCCGCGTCATTCTCTCGCATTTGACGGGCAGTGCGCAGGGCGTGGATAACCCTTTCCTCACGGCAAGAAACGAGATAAAGCGGCGCTGCTACGTTATTTTTGTGGGTAATCGCGGGCTGTGCGGCGTGTATAACTCGGCGCTTTTGCACTACGCCGAGGAGCTTATCGCCGAAAATGACGAGAGCGAAAGCTTTGTTGTTGTCGTTGGGCGCTGGGGCAGAGATAGCCTTCTCTCCTCTCCCCTCGATGTTCGCCGCACCTTTGACGAGATGAGCGACACCCCGGGCGCAGTTGATGCATCAAGTGTGACGGAGTATTTAAAATCACTCTACCTTGAGGGCGAGGCGGACGAAATAGTGCTTGTATATCAGCAGTTTAAGTCCGTGCTGGCGCAAACGCCGGGGCATATGACGCTTCTGCCCGTGCCGCCCATGGAGCAGGACGGGGACGCTCACGCGAGCGACTTTATCTTTGAGCCGGACGAGGAGAGCGTGCTGTCCTCGCTTGTGGAGCTTTATATCAGCAACACCGTCTACTCCGTGCTCTTAGAGGCCAAGGCGGGCGAGCATTCCGCACGCATGACGGCCATGACCGCCGCCACGGACAACACCGAGGAGCTTATATCCTCGCTCACCTTGGAGCTTAACCACGCAAGACAGGCCGCCATAACTACCGAGATTTCCGAAATCGTAGGCGGCAGCGCAATGATGTAATCACACCCCTTATATATAGGAGGTACATAGGCATATGGTAAACGGTATCGTCAAAAAGGTCATAGGGCCTGTTGTTGACGTGCAATTTGCGGCAGGGAATCTGCCGGAGCTATATAACGCCGTCGAAATCGCAAGAGAGGACGGCAGCAAAACCACGCTGGAAGTTGTGCAGCAGGTGGGCGACAGCACCGCAAGGTGCATTGCCCTTTCCTCGACAGACGGCATCTCGCGCGGCACGGTGGCCGTGGATACGGGCAACGCAATCACCATGCCCGTGGGCGAGGCCACCTTGGGGCGTATGTTCAACGTTGTGGGGGAGCCGATAGACGGCAAGGGCGAGGTCGGCGCAACGGAGCGTCTGCCCATTCACCGCGATGCGCCCCCCTTTACGGATATCCGCCCGGCAACGGAGATGCTTGAAACCGGCATCAAGGTCGTTGACCTGCTCGCCCCTTACGCAAAGGGCGGCAAGATAGGGCTTTTCGGCGGTGCAGGGGTGGGCAAAACGGTGCTTATAATGGAGCTTATACGCAACGTTGCTTACGAGCACGGCGGGTACTCCGTTTTCGCCGGTGTGGGCGAGCGCAGCCGCGAGGGTAACGACCTTTGGAACGAGATGAATGAATCCGGTGTTATCAACAAAACCGCGCTCGTATTCGGCCAAATGAACGAGCCGCCCGGAGCGCGTTTGAGAGTGCCGCTTTCCGGCCTCACCATCGCGGAGGACTTTCGCGACAGGAGCGGGCAGGACGTACTTTTGTTCATTGATAACATCTTCCGCTTTACGCAAGCCGGTTCCGAGGTTTCGGCGCTTTTGGGGCGTATGCCCTCCGCTGTCGGCTATCAGCCGACGCTTGCCACCGAAATGGGCGCTCTGCAAGAGCGCATTACCTCGACAAAGGACGGCTCTGTCACCTCGGTTCAGGCGATTTACGTTCCCGCCGATGACCTGACAGACCCTGCCCCCGCCACGGCCTTTGCGCACTTGGACGCAACCACCGTGCTTTCGCGCGCGATATCGGAGCTTGGCATTTACCCGGCAGTTGACCCGCTGGACTCCACCTCGCGCATCCTCGAGCCGAGCGTACTCGGCAAGCGCCATTACGACACGGCGCGCGCCGTGCAGGCAGTGCTTGAAAAATACAGGCAGCTACAAGACATCATCGCCGTGCTCGGCATGGATGAGCTTGGGGCAGAGGACAAAGCCACGGTTAACCGCGCCCGTCGCATTCAGCGCTTCCTTTCCCAGCCCTTCCACGTGGCTGAGAACTTCACGGGTATGCCGGGGCGCTATGTCCGCCTTGAGGACACTATACGCAGCTTTGAAGCCATTCTCGGCGGCGAGGCAGACGATTTGCCCGAGCAGGCATTTCTCCTCTGCGGCGACATAGACGAGGTTTACGCCAAGCGCAAGGACTATTAAGGAGCGCGGCATGGAAAAGAAGCTGAGACTTTGCGTTGTCACGCAGGAAGCAACCGTATTTGACGAGGAAGTAAACTATGTCAACATCCCCACGCTTAACGGCTCGCTCGGTATACTCTCCGGCCACGCGCCTATGGTGTGCTCTGTCGGGCGCGGGGGCATACGCTGCGGCTTTGTCGGCGAGGGTGGTGCTGTAATCGAAGTGGCGGGCGGCATAGCCGAAGTATCAAACAATGTCGTCACCGTGCTTGCCACCGAAGCAAGGGTTAGATAACTTATATAGCAAAATACACCGGACAACGCCTATGTTGCCCGGTGTTTCATTATTCTCTACGCCCTTATACTACGGTTACGCCCTCGGCGCTTTTCACGGCGGAG
>CAZGFK010000022.1:0-20304 GCA_964524815.1 uncultured Oscillospiraceae bacterium | reverse complement strand
CCGAACTCATTCACAAGCAAGTTAATATTATATTTTGTCTAATCTTTGGGGTGCATATCATAAATCAAGTCCCGTTTTTATATAAAACTATAATCACTCGATATATGTAAGCTCCACGGCGCAGGGGCGGAGAGTATTGCGTTTGCGGTTGAGACGCATTTCGGTTTTGAAAATGACCTTTCTGCCCGTCTCCAGCTTGTCAATCCATTGGGTGAAGCTGCGGATGTTGAAGTAATAATCCTCGCCCGTGCCGCTGTCGCGGACAAAGCCGCTGTTTTTATTGCTCAATATGCTGACAATAACGCCCTTATGGTATTGATTATCCTTTTTCGCACTCCCCTTTTCATTAGCTTCGACCGCGGGAGTAAAGGATTCATCGGCATTTGCCGCAGTTGCGGGCTTTATAAGGCCGTTTTCGGTGACAATGGAATAGCCGTAGGCCGTGAGGAAAGGCGCGCCGGCAGTATAGCCAAGCTCCGCGCAGAGGAAAGATGCGGGCTTATCAAAGCGGTCATGATCCCAATTTTCCCATATAATAAGCTTATCGGGAAAAACGCTGTCAATATCGGCAAAGAACTCGCTGACGGCAGCTTTAAGCTCGTCCGGCTCATGCCCGGGCAAAATCGCGCCCGCTTCATGCGGAATAAAGACCATACATACCTCACTCCTCTCTTAACAAAATATATGTTTCGTCCGTATCACATACGGTCACTTCAAGCTCGTTTTCGGAGATAATGCGGAAAGAATAGATGTTGATATCCTCGGTTTCGCCGTTTTCATTCGTAACCGTGCCGACAAGACAACCGTTGGAAAAGCCGTAGCTTTGATATGTATCATCAAGGGGAAGATTTGTGCTCCAAGTCACGCCGCCATCGGTGATGCCGACGCGGAAATAATGCCAGCCGTCTTCCTGCCATCTGCCGTCAAGGAAAGTGAACGCGCGCTGGTTATTGGCGAAAACGTATTCGCTGTTAAGAAGCTCCGCGTCAAGGTCGCGGCTGAGACGGTGGAAAACGGATTCAGTATCATCGGAAACGCAAAGCACATTGACCTCATCGGTGGAAATGATATCAAAGGTAAAAATGGGTGCGCCGACAACAGTGCCGTCCGCTTCGGCGATAAAACCGCACAAGTCACCGTCATAAAACTCGATATAATCGCACTCAGGGCAAGGGAGATCGGTATTAAAGCTCACTCCCCCGGCTTCGTCAACGATAAAGGTGAAGTAACTGCCGTCATCGTTCATCCACATACCCGAAAGATACACGCTTGCGCGATCCATTGTCCAAAAGACGTATTCATTATCAAGGCGCGTTTCGTCCACTTCCAAGGTGTCGCGTATAAAAAGGGTCTCCTGACCGTTCACAAGGTCGTGAACGGTTATGGAATCGCCGTCAACATATTCAAAATACAAAAGCTCCGTTTCAGCGCCGTCTGCATTCGCGCCGACAAGCACACCGTTGCGGAGGACATAAATCTCGCTCTGAGGGAGCGGAATATTAGTGTTCCAAGTGATAAGCATGGTTTCCCCGCGTGAAGCAACAATGTACTGCGCGCGGTTATTCGTCCATGTGCCCTCTAAAAAGTCAATCGCCGTGAGGTCGGAAATAAAAATATTCGCGCCGGGGGCAGTATCAGCCGTATCCGCCTTGGGGGCGGCGGTAACGTTACCACAAGCGCACAAAAAAACACACAGCGCGGCGGCAAGCAAAACCATACTAAGTTTCTTTCTTATCATCAAGGCACACTCCATTGATTTTAGCAGGAATAGTATAACATATAAATGGAATTAGTCAATATTAAGTATTAATTTTTCTATACAATCATCAAGAAGTGTATATGCTCTTGCCGAGAAAACGCGAGGCAGCCGAAAAGGCTGCCTCGTAATTTGTTATATATACAATTGAAATTCGCGATTAATAAAGCTTTGCACCGGCGGGGATATGGTCGTCCACCATGAGAAGATGCAGCTTCTCTTCGCCCTCTTCCCGGTGTATGGCAGAGATGAGCATACCGCAGGAGTCAATACCCATCATGGGTCTGGGGGGAAGATTGGTTATTGCGATGCAGGTCTTGCCGACAAGCTCTTCCGGCTCATAGAACGGGTGAATGCCGGAGAGGATAACGCGGTCAGTGCCCGTGCCGTCATCAAGGACGAACTTCAAAAGCTTCTTGGACTTCTTCACTGCCTCGCATTCCTTGACCTTAACGGCGCGGAAATCGGACTTGGAGAAGGTGTCAAAATCGACAAGATCGGCAAACAAAGGCTCGATTTCAACCTTGGAGAAATCAATAGGCTCAGCGCTCTTCACTTCAACCGGCGCAGCGGGGGCGGGCGCATTCTGCGCGCTCTCGCTCTTTGCGGCGGGCTTAATGTCGGTGGGCTTCATGGTGGGGAAGAGGATAACATCGCGGACGGACGCTGCGCCCGTGAGGAGCATGACACAGCGGTCGATGCCGATGCCTAGGCCGCCCGTGGGGGGCAAGCCGTATTCAAGGGCATTGATGTAGTCATCATCCATCATGCCGGCTTCCTCATCGCCGTTGGCGCGCATTTCAACTTGCTTTTGGAAGCGTTGCTTTTGGTCGATGGGGTCGTTAAGCTCGGAGAACGCGTTACCCATTTCGGAGCAACAAACGAACAGCTCAAAGCGCTCGGTAAGGCGCGGGTCGGCAGGGCTGCGCTTGGCAAGGGGCGAAACGTCAACCGGGTGCATGGTGATAAAGGTAGGCTGAATCATCTTCTCTTCAACCTTTTGGTCGAAGCACTCATAAAGCGCATGACCCCAAGTAGGCTCGACATTCTCCATGTCAACGCCGACACTCTCGGCAGCCTTAACAGCCTCTTCATCAGAGGAAATCGCCATAAAGTCAATGCCCAAATGCTCCTTAACGGCATCCGCCATAGTCAGGCGGCGGTAGGGCGGCTTCAAGCTGACCTCGTGGCCGAGCCAAGTCACGTCATACGTGCCCAAAATCTCCTCGGAAGCACCCGCGAGAATGCCCTCGAAGATATCCATCATTACGTTAAAATCGGCATACGCTTCGTAAAGCTCAACCGTGGTAAACTCGGGGTTGTGGCGGGTATCCATGCCCTCATTGCGGAAGATACGGCCTATTTCATACACGCGCTCCAAGCCGCCGACAACAAGGCGCTTTAAATTAAGCTCGGTGGCGATGCGAAGATACATATCAAGGTCAAGGGCGTTATGGTGCGTGATAAAGGGGCGGGCGGTAGCGCCGCCGGAAATGGTGTTGAGAACCGGGGTTTCAACTTCCATATAGCCGCGCGATTCAAGATAGCGGCGGACAAAGGAGATGAACTTGGAGCGAACGACGAAGGTGCGGCGGCTGTCGTCGTTGACAATGAGGTCAACATAGCGCTGGCGGTATTTAAGCTCGGTATTCGTCATGCCGTGGAACTTCTCGGGCAGGGGGCGAAGAGACTTGGAAAGAAGCTCAACGCGCTCGGCGTGAACGGAGATTTCCTCGGTCTTGGTTTTGAAAACATAACCGGTGACGCCGATGATATCGCCGATATCGAACTTGCGAAAATCGGCAAATTCCTGCTCGCTGACGGCATCGGCGCGGACATACACCTGGATAAGCCCCTCGCCGTCCTTTATGTGGCAGAAGATAGCCTTGCCCATGCCGCGCTTAGACATAATGCGCCCGGCAACGGAAACGGTTTTCCCGTCAAAGGCGGCATAATCGTTTATAATCTCGTTTGTCCATGCAGTGCGGGCATAGAAGGTCTTTTGAAAGGGGTCTCTGCCCTCGTTTTGCAGCGTGGAAAGCTTGTCGCGGCGAATTTGAAGAAGCTCGGACAGCTCCTGGTCGTTATTGGGTCGGTTGTTAACAGCTTCGCTCATTTACTAAATACCACCTATCTCAAAAAATAAATATGAAAAAATCTGAAAAATCGCAGAAACGGGCGCGGCAAAACATTGTCACGCCCAGTTTGCATATCGCTTACTTATTCTCGACAGAAACAACCTTGAATTTGAGCTGTCCAACGGGAGCTTCAATAACGGCGATATCGCCGGCTCTGTGGCCGCGCAAGCCGCTGCCGAGAGGCGAATCATCGGAGATGCGGCCGGCCTTGGGGTTAGCTTCCTGAGAGCCGACTATCTCATAGGTTTCTTCTATCTCGTCTTCGAGATCAAGAAGCGTGACAACGCTGCCGAGGGTGACAGTGTCTTTAGGCGCGTCAAGGTCAATGTTATCAACGATTTCCGCGTTTTCGATGAGAACTTTAAGCTCGGCAATTTTGGAATAAAGCTTGCCCTGCTCGGTTTTAGCCTCGTCATACTCACTGTTTTCGGAAAGGTCGCCGAAGCTTCTGGCTTCTTTAATAAGCTCCGCCACTTCTTTTTCGCGAACGGTTTCCAGATAGTTAAGCTCTTCCTTGATAGCGTCAAGGCGCTCCTGGCTCATTTTGAATCTGTTAGAATTTGCAGACATGAAAAACGCTCCCCTTTTCGTATTGATGTGCGTTTAAAATACTTATTTAAGCTTATATATTATATTGATAAAGTGCCGCCGTGTCAACTCAAATATTTCAAGGCCGCCATAAGCTGATCGTCAGCCGAGGTACTGGCCGAGCCATCGGAGATACCCGTAGTACCGGCGGTAGTACCGGTGGCGGAAGCATCGGAGTTATAGACAATGGAATCGGGCACAACGCCGCCGGCGTTACAGATGTCTATACCGTTCGGCGTGAGGTAGGTCTTTGTGGAGAGACGGATTGCACTGCCGTCCTCCAAGGGCAGGGTGACTTGGGTTCTCGTTCTGCCGCTGGTGGGTTCGCCCATCAAGAGCGCCCAGTTATATTCCTGCAAAACCGCGGCAAAAAGCTCGGCCTCGCTGTAGGTTTCGGTGTTAATGAGGATAACCATGGGAATCTGAACACACATACCGTCAGACTCGGTTACATCCTGCTTGCCGTCCTTATCGCGTTCAACAAAAAGCGTCCCCTTGGGAAGAAGATAGTCAAGGAGCGCGGCGGCTTCGGTTTTCAGCCCGCCGGGATTGCCGCGCAGGTCAATGCACAGCGCCACGGCCTTTTGCGCGAGAAGATCTTCTATCGCATTAATCGCATCCTGACCCGAGCCTGCTTCAAAGTTATCTATCTTCACATAGCCCGCTTCGGTTTTCTCCATACGGTAGGTAACAGGGCTTATATAGCTTGCCGAGCAGTCCACTTCTATGGTTTGCTGACCGTTGTTAATGCCGAGGGCGAATTTAGTGTTGAGGCGGGAGCGAATGAGGGTGCGGACATAGTCAATATCCTGCCCGGTTATATTCTCGCCGTCCACATCGGTTATCACCATGCCTGCACCAAGCCCCGCCCAAGCCGCGGGCGAATCGGCGCTGACGGCCACAACCTGATAACCGCCGGAATTTTCGTCTTTCATTATGGTCATTCCGATATTGGAATATTCATTGGTGGAAGAGAGCTGATAGGTTTTATACTCATCCGCCGTCATGTAATAGCTCCACGGGTCGCCGAGGCCGGAAATCATCGCCGCTGCTGCGCTGTCACCCATGGCGGCACGGTCAACCACGTCGATAAACTTCTCATCGCATATATCCTTTATCTCGATATAGCGCATAGCCTCGTCATACTCGCTCTTGCCGCCGACTGCCTCGAGCATATTATGGTGCGTGAGATAGTACGAGCCGAAGGTCAGCACGGCACAGGCAAGCACAACGTATTTAAGCTCAATGCCGATGTTGAATATCCCAACGATGATACACCCAAGGTTATAGAAAAATCTGCGTAATATGTTTTTCAAGTGCAGCTCCTTCCGCCGCGTGTAAGGCACTCCCCTGCGGCTTATATTTTTTTATTTCATGCAAACAGGACAGTCAATGCCTGTGACTGTCCTGTTGCCGGTATATTACACACCGGCGTTTGCGGAATACGTTAATCCGCTGTAAAACTGCTCAGGGTCGATGCGCGAACCGTCCTTCCACACTTCATAGTGGCAATGCGGCCCGGTGGAAAGCCCGGTACTGCCGACATAGCCCACCGTGTCGCCCTTGGAAACGGCTTGGCCGTTCGTCACGGCGATAGAGGACATATGCCCGTAAAGGGTTTTGTAGCCGTTGCCGTGGTCTATCATGACACAGTTTCCGTAGCCGCTGTTTACGCCCGCTAGCACCACCGTGCCGCCGTCTGCGGCCACAATAGTCGCGCCGGATTCAGCGCCGATATCCACGCCCGTGTGGGACTTCGTAACCCCCGTAATGGGGTGAACACGCATTCCGAAGCGGCTTGTAAGATAAGTACAGGACGGCACAGGCCAAGAGAATTGACCCGTTCCGACAACGGTGCTGCCGTTGCTGTACCCGCCGCCGGACGCGGCGGCCTGCGCTTGGCGCTGCTTTTCAAGGGCAAGCACCATGTTGGCTACGTTCGTTTCCGCTTCGCGCTCGGCTTGCTCAAATTCTTCAAGCACGGCGGCGTTACTTAATAAATCCTCCGTGATGTCCGTGATAAGCTTTGTGGCTTCGTCCAGCTCGGACTGAAGCTCGGCTTGCTCATCGCGAAGAGCATCCTGCTTTTGGACTATATCGGCCTTATATTGTTCATACTCGGCCACGGTCTTTTCCGTTTTCTCGCGCGCGGCGATATACGCATCTTCAAGCGCACGGTCGCTCTGCATAATCTCGCCTATATCGTCCACGGCGGTCAAAAGCTCGCCGAGATTAGAGGCGTTGAAGAGAAAGGCCAGGAAGCTCACATTGCCGTTTTCCTCCATGGCGCGGACGCGGACGCGGTATCTTTCAAGCTGTTCAAGCTCCAGCGCTTTCGCTTCCGCCACTTCAAGGCTTTTATCGGCTATCATATCATCATAAAGCTCGATTTCCTGCTGGGTAAGGTCAATTTGCCACTGGGTGTACATATTGCGCTCATCCAGCGCTTGCTTTAAGGCGAGAACGCTTACCTGCTGCGCGCGCAGGTCGTTTACCACTGCTTGCTGCGCCTGGCGCTGCTTTACGAGCGCGTCACGCTCTTCCTTAAGCTCGTCCAGCTCCGATTCGGAAACGGCATAGGCCGCGCCGGGCAGGATTTGAGCCGAGAGAGGCATTATAAGGGCAAGCGACAAAAGCGCGCAGAGCAGCTTTTTGTATCTGTTGCTCATATCTTAAACTGGGTTTTCTGTCAGCAGTTATAATAGGAAATGCCGGAGAAGTAGGCCGCGGGATCTGTTCGGCTGTCGCCGACATACACTTCAAAGTGGCAGTGCGTACCCGTGGCGCGTCCCGTAGCGCCGAGGTAGCCGATAGTCTGACCCTGAGAGACGGTCTGACCCGCGCTCACGGCAAGGCCGGAGCAGTGCGCGTAGACGGTTTTCATGTTGCCGTGGTCGATGATGACATAGTTGCCGTAGCCGCTGTTGGAAGAGGCGGTGATGACCGTGCCGCTGTCGGCGGCGACTATGGCCTGTCCGTCCTTATTAAAGCCGTCAATGTCAATACCGGCGTGGTAGGCGGTAGAACCCGTAAAGGGGTCGGAACGGTTGCCGTAGCGGCTGGTGACGGTCATGGAGCAGGGAACGGGCCACATAAGTGTACCCGTGCCTTGGATGCCGGAGGAATAGTTTCCGCCGTCCCCGCCGATTGCTCCGCCGTCCCCGCCGCCGGAGGCGGCATTATTTGCGGCGTTTTGCGCAGCTTGGGCGGCCTTTTGGGCATTGTACTGGGCGATAAAGGCGCTGACCTCGGCGGCGGCTGCTGCCTCTTCGGCGGCGGCGGCTTCATATTCCTTGGTGGCCTTTTCTATATCCTCGGCAAGCGATTCAATAAGCTCGTTTGCCGCGTCCATTTGCTTTTTAAGCTCGTCCTGCTCTTCTTTAAGCTCGGCTTGCTTTTCCTCGTAATCGGCCTTGGTCGCTTCATACTCGGCCTTTATATCTTCCGTTTCCTCGCGCGCGGCAATGTACTGGTCTTCCAAGGCGCGGTCGCTTTCCATTATCTCGCCCATATCATCCACGCCGGACATAAGCTGGCTGAGATTAGAGGAGTTAAAGACAACGGCCAAGATGTTGTAGCCGCCGTTTTCCTCCATGGCGCGCACGCGGGTACGGTATTTTTGGAGCTGGCGCTCCTCGCGGGTTCTGGCTTCTTCAACCTCTTCCGCTTTTTCGGCGATCATGTCGTTATAAAGGTCAATCTGCGCTTGGGCAAGATCTATCTGCTCCTGCGTGAGCTTGTTTTGCTCCATAAGAGCAGCCTTTTGCTCCAAAACGTTCGCCTGTTGCTGCTTGAGCGCTTCAAGGCGCTCCTTGCAGTCACTCACTCTGCCGGATATCGCTCTTTTCTCCGCCTGGAGCGCGGATATCTCTTCCTCGGTGACAGCATAGGCGCTGACGGGGATAACGCTGACAACGAGCGAGGCAAGCATAAGCACCGCAAGTATAACAGCAATGACAGAAATGACTTTTTTATTGTTCATAGATATGTATGCTCCTTAATTTTTCCGCAGGCTGCGGGGTCGCGAGATTATACCTTAAGGTAGTTTCTGATAGCGTTCAAGCCGCCGACAGCGCCGACGAGAATGCCCGTAGCAAGATAAACCACCAACACCACAAGCGCAACCGAACGGAACGGCACAACGGCAAGGAGACTGCCCGTAATGCTGGAAACAATCTCGCCGCTGACAAGCTCATAGATGCCCCACTCGGCAAAGAACGCAAGCCCGCCGCCGAGTATGCCGAGCACCAAGCCCTCAACAACATACGGAAGCCGGATAAAGGAGTTATTCGCGCCCACCATTTTCATGATGGCTATCTCCTCGCGTCTGCCGAACGTGGCAAGCTTAATGGTGTTAGACATTATGAACACCGACACGAACACAAGCATGACGATAAGCACCAAGGAGACAACGGAAACGATGTTGCGGATGGTGACAAAGCGCTGTGCATAATCCAGATGCGCCTTGACCTTGGCAATACCGGGGACGTTTTCCAAGTCAAGCTTAGTGTCAGCCATTTGGGAAATGTCCGTCAGGTGAATGACAAAGCGATGGCGGAACACGGTTTCGTCAATACCTTCCATGAGGGAATCATCGTAGTTATTCATAAAAGCGTCCATAGCGTCTGTACGTGAGACGAATTCCGCCGAGGTAATGTTCCCGACAGCCTCAACGCTTTCTTTGAGAGAGCGCGCCTCATCCTCATCGGAGATGCTGTCATCGACAAAGGCAACAAGCTCGTTTTGCTCTTCAAGGTCGGCAATGAGCGCGTCAATGTTGAGCGAGAGGAGAGAAACACTGCCCATGATTATAAGACAGGCCATTATGACCGTCACGGAAGCGAAGGACATGAAGCCGTGCTTTGTGATGCTTCTGAAGCCCTCGCCGATAAGATAACCGTATCTACTCAATCTCATAGCTGTAATACCCATCCATTCCGTCGCTTATCACGTGGCCGCCGTCAATGGTAATGACGCGCTTAGCAAAGGCGTTGACAAGCTCCTTTTCGTGGGTGACGACAAGAATCGTCGTGCCCATTTCGTTTATCTTTTCAAAAAGCAGCATAAGCTCCAAGCTGCGCACGGGGTCGAGGTTGCCGGTAGGCTCGTCGGCCACTATCATGCGGGGGTTGTTGGCAAGCGCTCTTGCAATCGCCACACGCTGCTGCTCGCCGCCGGACAGCTCATTGGGCATACGCTTTTCTCTGCCCTCAAGGCCGACAAGCTCCAAAACATAGGGGACGCGCTTTTTAATGTCCTTGGGAGACGCGCCGACAACGCGCATAACGAACGCGACATTGTCATAAACATTCATGTTGTCAATGAGGCGGAAATCCTGGAAGATAACGCCGAGCGTGCGGCGCACCTTGGGGAGCTTACTGCGGCGAATGCCGGTCATGTCAAAGTCATTGACAATGACCTGCCCGGAGGTGGCAAAAATCTCACCCGTGATGAGCTTCATGAGCGTGGTTTTGCCCGAGCCGGAGGGGCCGACAAGGAAGACAAATTCCCCCTCGTTGATAGAAAGGTCAACATTATCAAGCGCAACTGTTTTGCTGCTGTCATAGACCTTTGTGACATTATTCATCTGAACCATATTGTTGAAATCCTCCATTTTTGTCGGATAAAAGGGCAGTTTTAAGTATATCCGAAGAATAACTCCTGCGCCTTAAACCGAGCCTAAAAACGCGCTTTCAATGCGGGATATATGTATAAGCCGGGATTAATACTTGGCGTTATTGAGCGAGTCAAGGTACATTTTAACCATCATGGCGACTTTAAACACTATCGCATGGTCAAACTCGCGCAAATCAAGCCCGGTTATCTTTTTAATCTTTTCAAGCCTGTAGACAAGGGTATTGCGGTGTACATACAGCTTGCGGGAAGTTTCGGATACGTTGAGGTTATTCTCAAAGAAGCGGTTAATGGTTTCAAGTGTATCATCGTCAAGCGTTTCAATGGGGTTTTTCTTGAAAACCTCGTTGAGGAACATTTCGCACAGCGTGGTGGGAAGCTGGTAGATGATACGGCCTAAGCCGAGGGTTTCGTAGTTGATGATGGTCTTGTCCGCTTCAAAGATACGACCGACATCAATGGCAACCTGCGCTTCTTTATATCTGTCGGCAAGCTCGCGCAGATGGCGGGCGTTGGTGCTGATGCCGATGACGGTTTTTGCCCCAAGCTCTTCATGCATAACGCGCTCAATCGTGCGCGCAATTTTCATAATCTCATCGTGGCAGTTATTGTTGGGGAGCGTTTTGACGACAACAACATCCGACTCGTTGATGTTGAGGACGAAATCGCGCTGTCTGTCGGGGAAGAGGCGCGCGACAACTTCCACTGCGGAAACATCGGCGTTTTCAACCTGACGGACAAGAAGCACCGTGCGCGGCTCGTCCGTGACAAAGTGCAGCTCCTTTGCCCTGACATAAACATCGCCGGGGAGAATGTTATCGGAAATAATGTTCTTTACGAAAGCGGCCTTATTGTGCTTTTCCTCGTAATTATTCTTCGCCTCGTTGAAAGCCACGGCCGAAATGGAGCACAGGGTTTTCGCCAGCGCGTCCGTACCGTCAACAAAAGCGGCATAGTCAAGCTTTCCGCCGTCAGCCGACAGCGGGCAATATGTACGCCCTGCCGTAACAACACAGCGCTCCGTGCCGCTTTCAAACTCATAGGCACGGAAATCATCAAGGCGAGAGCCGATTAACGCAAGCTCACTGCTTGCAACGACAAAGCCCTGCTCGTCAACAACGCCGATGGGTCTGTCCACCGCGTCTTTCATTTGGATAATTACGTTCTGAAATATTTTGCTTGACATCTTAATATGCCTCCCCTGCTCTGCGGGCGGTATGCCTCAAAAGGCATCCAAAATAAGCATTATGGCAAAAAGCACATAACCCCCGCTTTTCTCTTTATACATAATAACTCTATTTTACGTTATTTTCAATAGAAATCGTACTTGTTTTTTGTGAATTTTTTTCGGTTTGTTGTTTTAACGCTCAAAAAGCCCTTGAAAATTCGCTCAATTTCCGTCATTTTTCAAGATATACCAATGCGATTTCGTTTTGGGCAAGTTCACGAAAATCACCGGGGCGCATATCTGTGTCTAATTTGAGCGCACCGATTGACAGGCGTTTAAGCTCCGTCACGTGCGCTTCTCGCGCGGCGAGCATACGGCGCACCTGATGATACTTTCCTTCCATGACGCAAACAATGCATTCATCATCCGAGATTATTTCAAGCTTAGCAGGCAAACAGTGCGTGCCGTCGGCAAGGATAATCCCCTCTTCAAAGGCCGCAATGTCGCTTTGAGTAAGCTTTCCGTCAACGCGGGCATAATAGCGCTTTATGACAGCGGATTTCGGCGAAATGACGCGGTGGGCAAAGTCCCCGTCATCGGTCAGGAGCAAAAGCCCGCTCGTATCCTTATCAAGCCGTCCCACGGGAAAAAGCCCCATGCGCCGAATCTCCGGCGGGAAAAGCTCCAGGACTGTGTTCTGCCGCTTATCCTCCGTCGCAGTGACAACGCCGCAGGGCTTATAGAGCATATAATAATGAAAGCGGGAGTAGGAAAGCTCCTCGCCGTCAAGCGTAACGCGGCTTATTTCGGGGTCAAGCTTCGTTTCGGGCGAGGTGGCTACTACGCCGTCAATCGCAGCGCGGCCTGAGCGTATTATCGCTTTCAGCTCCTTGCGCGAAGCAAGCCCCATATCGGCTAAGTATTTATCCAGTCTCACAAGCGGCACGGTTAACCCTCCGTTCATTGCACATAGCTTTCTATTATATATTATAGCATACTTCCCCGGATTTTTGAATAGGTTTTAACACGCTTTGAAGCATCGGAGGTATTGCTATGGCGGGAAAAATCGCTGAATTTACAAAGAAACGGGCGCTGAGTATAATATTTATTGTTTCGCTTGTGCTGTTTCTTGCAATCGCATTGAAATGGCTGTGCGGCTACAGGGACAACGAAACGGGGCTATCTACAATCGAGGGGCGGGAAGCTTATCTGCGTGAGCTTGGCTGGGAAATCGACATTGAGACGGAAGAAGCAAAGAGCGTGACACTGCCGGAGAAGTTAGAGGGCGTGATGCTCGATTACAACGAAATGCAGCTAAAGCAAGGCTATGACCTGCGGCGGTACTTGGGGCAAGGCTGCACACAGTATACCTACGAGGTGACAAATTACCCCGATGAGCGAGAGCGGGTATTTGTGAGCTTATACATAAAGGGGCAGCGCGTCATCGCCGGGGACATACATACAAACGCCTTGGACGGATTTATGCACGGGATAAAAACAAGCGAAGCGACATGATAGCATAGTAAATAGGCTCTGCCGATTTGATTTCGGCAGAGCCTATTCTAGATGTTCTATTTTCACGAGGGCGGAGTGCACCCCGCCCTCGCTTACGATAGGCTCACCGGCTCATCAGATGAGTCCACTGGCCTTAAGTTCAGCTATCTTGGCATCGTCATAGCCGAGGATAGTTTTGAGGATGTTCTCGGTGTCCTGACCGAGAGAGGGAGCGCCGCGCCACACCTTGCCCGGGGTTTCGCTCATCTTCGGGGCAATACCGAAGGCTTCGATCTCGGCGTTGCAGGTCTGGTCGGTGTACTTGACCCAGTCGCCGCGAGAACGGAAGTGCTCATTTTCATAGGCGGATTTTGCGGTGTTGACAGTGGCGCACGGGACGCGGGCAGCTTCCATGACGCTCTCGATTTCAAGGGCATCGTGAGAGGCGCACCAGTCGATAACGGCCTTGTTCAGCTCCTGACCCTTTTCGGAAGCAACGGCGGCAGGGCCGGAAGAGCAGTCTTTATAATTGAAGTACTCAATATCAAGACCCATTGCGGGGATGCAGCGCTTGTAAACGCCGGGGCCGAATGCGCCGAGGGCAACGAGGAAGCCGTCCTTGGATTTAAAGAGGTTGTACGGCTGGAATGCGGGGTTGAAGTTGCCGCTGCGTTCGGCAACTTGGCCGTTCATGGTGTAGGCGGTGTAAGTGCCGCACATATACTGCGCCATGGCCTCGAACTGCGCAACATCGACTACCTGACCCTTGCCGGTCTTCTGAGCATAGGTGTAACCTGCGAGCGCGGCAAAGAGGGTTGCAAAGGCGGAAACATAGTCGTTGGTGTAGGGCTTTGCAATGGCGGGGTCGCGGTCGGCATCGCCTTGGAGATAGAGCCAGCCGGAGAACGCCTGACCTATCATGTCATAGGAAGCGCGGTTGCAAACAGAGGGAACGCCGCCGAATTCCTTATGACCCATGCCGCTGACGTGGACGATAACGAGCTTGGGGTTGACCTTGAGCAGCTCTTCATCATATATGCCGAGCTTATCAAGCCAAACCATGTTTTCCATGAAGATATCGGCTTCCTTGATAAGGCCGTAGAATATCTCCTTGACTTCCTCATGCTTGAGGTTAAGCTCAAGACCCATAGCGAGCTTATTACGCGCGTTCTGCGCCCAAGCGGTGGAAACCTTAGTGCCGTTAACATCGGCAAAGGGAGCGAGCATACGAAGTGTGTCGCCAACGCCCGGACGCTCAATTTGAATAACCTCAGCGCCGAAGTCGGCAAGCATGGTTGCGGCAAAGGGCATTGCCACGAGGGAGCCGGAGCAGACAACTCTCATTCCGGCAAAGGGACCGTACTCAGGGACGATGAATTTACGTTCACTCATTTTGTTGAATCTCCTTATCAATAAATTTTTTAATTATAATGGGTCAATTCAAGCCTTTTCTGCGCTTTATCTCCGCGATTATCGCGGGAACGAGCTTAGAATAATCGGCTACTGCGCCGTAGTGCGATATGGAGTAGAGGTCGGCGCGATTATAGGTGTTGATAGTGGCAACGGTTTCGGCTTTCTGCATACCCACCATGTACTGCACAGAGCCGGAAATGCCGACATTCAAGATAAATTTTGGCTTTACGGTTATGCCGCTTTGGCCGATTTGCAAATCGTGATCCAGCCACCCCTCGTCCACGAGCGGACGGGAGCAGGCAATTTCGCCGCCGATGAGGCTTGCAAGCTCTTTGAGCATTTGCACATCGCCCTCGCTCTTTATGCCGCGGCCCCCCGCCACGAGAACATCGGCCTCGTTTATGGCAATGCCGTTGGACACTTTAGGCTCAAGCTTTATAACCTCGTAATCGCTGTCGGCTTCAACCTCTACGCTCTCGCGGATAATCTCCGCCTTGCGGGAAGTGTCGCACGCAGGTACATCGAATACGTGCGCTCTGACAGTGACCATTTGGGGGCGAAGCTCGGGAATGGCGATGTGCGCAAGGAGCGTGCCGCCGAAAGCGGGCGTAGTCTGCACAAATGCGCCCTCATCGTCAAAGCCCAGCTCCACAGCGTCCGCCGTAAGCCCCGTGCCGAGGGAGCACATCACGCGAGGGGCAAGGTCGCGCCCCTGCGCGGTAGCGCCGAAGATGAAAATCGAGGGTTTATACTTCAAGCACAGCTCCGCCGTGACTTTTTGATAGGGGCGGGCGCTGTAGTGAGCCAGCGCGGGCGCTTCGGCGACGATTACGCGGTCAGCGCCGTAAGCGGCCAAGGTGTCGGCAAGGGCGGAAACGTCACTGCCGAGCAAAAGCGCGGTAACGCTTTCCTTGGTGGTTTGCGCAAGCTCTTTGGCTTTGCCGAGAAGCTCCAGCGAGGTGGTGTCAAGCTTGCCTTCGCGCTGCTCGGCATATACCCATATTCCGCAGCATTCGTTTTTAGTCATGACAGCTCCCTCCTTCAAATAAGATGCCGGGCTTCCAGCATATCAACAAACTGCTTTGCCATTTCGTCCGTATCGCCGGTGAAGAACTCGGTATCAAGCTGAGCGTGAACCGGCTCAAAAAGGCGCTTGGTTACGGACGGAGAGCCGGGGATGCCGCACTTGGCGACATCGGCCTGCAAGGCCTCGTGATCCCAAACCTGTCTCGGCTTTTTCATGGCTTTCATAATGTTTATGGGCGTGGCGTAGCGCGGCTCGTTAATCTCGCCGCAGACAGTGACGAGTGCGGGGAGCTTGGCGCGGACGGTTTCCGTGCCGTCCTCGGTAGTGCGCTGAGCAACAGCCCAGCCGTCCTCAACGGTAAGGGACGATGCGAGCGTAATCTGCGGCACGCCGAGGAACGCGGCCACAACAGGCCCTGTTTGCGCGGTTTCGCCGTCGCTTGCGTGGCGGCCGAAGAGAAGAAGATCGTAGTCTCCTATCTTTTCTGCGGCCTTTGCGAGCACGTAGCCGGTGGCAAGCGTGTCCGCCCCGCCAAAAGCGCGGTCGGAGAGGAGCACCGCTTCATCGCAGCCCATGGCAAGTGCCTTTTTCAGCACATCTTCCGCCTGAGGAGGCCCCATGGATATCGCCACAACCGTGCCGCCGTGCTCTTCGCGCAGGGTGAGCGCGGCTTCAACGGCGTTAGCGTCGAGCGGGTTCATAATGCTCTCTACGCCCTCGCGATTGAGATTGCCGGTTTTGGGGTCAAGCTTGACATCGGTGGTATCCGGCACTTGTTTTACAAAGACGAGTATTTTCATAGGATAAGCGCCTTTCTGTGTGTAATAAAAAGCTTACTTCTGCGCAAGGACAGTGCCGCCGATGAGCATACGAAGAATTTCGTTCGTGCCTTCGCCGATCTCAAGGAGCTTGGCATCGCGCACAAAGCGCTCAACATGGAATTCCTTGCTGTAGCCATTGCCGCCGAGCACCTGCTGGCACTCCAAGCAGATCTGAGTGCAGCGCGTGCCGGAGAAGAGCTTGGTTTCGGCAGCTTCCAAAGTGTGGCGCATTCCGGCAGCCTTCATGGCGGCGGTGTCGTAGGTTAAAAGCTCCATGGCACGGATTTCGGCGGCCATGTCGGCAAACTTGAACTGGATGCCCTGGAACTTGCCGATGGGCTTACCGAACGCGATACGCTCGTTAGCGTAGTTCTTGGCAATGGTCATAGCGTGCTCGGAAAGGCCGGCGGCGATAGCGCCGATAGAAATACGCGCGCCGTCAAGCGCCTGCATAGCGTACTTGAAGCCGAAGCCGAGCTGGCCGAGGAGAGCATCGGCGGGCAGGTGCAGGTCGTTGAACGCCAACTCGCAGGTGGCCGTACCGCGCATACCCATCTTGTCCTCAAACTTGCCTATCGTCAGACCCTCTGCATCCTTGGGAACGATAAAGGCGGAAATTCCCTTTGCGCCCGCATCGGGATCTGTCTTTGCGAGAATTATGTAGTAGTCGGCAACACCGGAGTTGGTGATCCATGCCTTGCCGCCGTTCATTATCCAGCCGCCGTCCGGAGCGGGAACAACGGTGGAACGGATTGCCGCCGCATCAGAGCCGCCGCTGGCCTCGGTGAGACCGAACGCAAAAATCTTGCCCTGTGCCGCCTGCGGGAGATACTTATCTTTCTGTGCCTCGGTGCCGTGGTAGAGGATAAGGTCAGCCGCCAGCCAGTTAGCGTCGAGGAAAAGCGCGGTGCTTGCGCTGCCCTTGGCTATCTCATGGATGACGATAATGCTCGTGACCGCGTCTCCGCCGCCGCCGCCGTACTTTTCATCAAGGTGAATGCCCATGAGACCGGCCTGGATAAGCTTTTTATGCAGCTCGTAATCAAAGCCGTTTTCATCCATCCACTTGTCGCGCGGCTCAACTTCTTTCTTCGTGAACTCACGCACCATGTCGCGGATCATTTTCTGCTCTTCGGTGAACTGAAACATCATTTCGAGTATCCTCCTAAAAATATATTGTTTGGGTAAAACGTGCTTGTATTACCTGTTGACTATATTCTAATACGACATTGTCAAAAAAGAATCAGAAATTTGTGCTGATAAACACTGAAATCTTGCTTTCTTTGCAAGGGTCATTTTGCCCGGCAGCAAGAATGAGCGATTGTCAGCAAAATAACAACATTCGTGAAAATTAGGCATTCTGTGTGAATAGTGCTGTGTTTATTCGCGCGAATGCAACACTATTTTACACTTTATACACAAACGAAAAGGCGGATTGTGATTAAATTAATTTGCTATTATTGTATTCAAACAGGAAAACAGGCAAACGGATAATTTCAAAAATCTTTATTTAGTGCTTTCGGCAACGGAGGAATGAACGGATGATAGGGCGCAATTGGATCACAATGGACGCAACGCAGGAAGATGAGCTGTATCTGAACGAGTTTATAGAAATGGCGCTTCCGGACGAGGCGCGGCGCGACACGACCGACGATGAGAGCGACAGCTATCTAAGCTATTTCATCGAGCACGCCACCACACACACCGAGGATAACTATCCCCCGCGCGGCGACACGGAAACCGTGGACGCGGAGATATTAAAATCTTGCTTTGTGTCCGGGTTTTCGGCATATGATTCAACCTCGGACGTTGATATTATCCGCCTGACGGCGGCGCGGATTCCCGTGTCGGGGATGTATGTGAACATGAAAAACACCGCGCTTATCATGTACACGCTCGGCGGCGAGGGGGATTTAGTCGTCAACGGAAAGGTGCGGCACTGCAAAAAGTACGACTGCGTATGCGTGGACTGCGCGAAAAAGCCGTATTTCCGCGCATATCCCGGGCAGCCGTGGGAATGCGCATTCGTGCGCGTAAAGGGGCAATTGAGCGATGAGCTTTTGCCGGGGCTGACAGCGCATTTGCGCGAGAACACCTATACTTACCTCACGTTCGGCGCGGGGACGCGCTTTCGCTCTCTCATATGGGAGCTTTTGAGCACGCGCACGGAAAACAGCATCCACCGAGAAAGCCTTTATAATCATTTCTTGCTTGGGCTTTTCTTGGAGCTTGATGTGGCGGTGACGCTCGCGTCGGAAAAGCCCGCGATAATCCCGGATATTATACTCTCCATACAAACCTACCTCGATAATAACTACTCCAACGAGGAAATCACGCTGGATATGCTGACGCGGCGCTTCGGGATAAGCAAATTCCATATGTCGCGCGAATTTAAGCGCTGTGTGGGCAAAAGCCCGATACAATACCTCATTGACGTGCGCATTTCCCACGCGAAAATGCTTCTTTACGACACAACCCGCTCCATTACGGACATTTGCGCCCTTGTCGGCATACCCAACGCCAACCACTTTTTGTACCTATTTAAAGAACGCGAGGGCATAACACCCACCGCGTTCAGAAGATATAAGCTGTAAATCGCCGAAAATCCGCACTTTTTTCCGTTAAGGTGTTGCAAAAATTCAAATCCATGTTATATTTATATAGTTGTTTTTTTAATACATGAATAATACGGAGGTTAAAAGTTGTGGAGAATAAAGGTAACGCAAAGGCTCTGCTGCCGATAGGCATTTTCCTTGTGCTGTATTTGGGGCTGGGCATACTGTTTGAGTACGTTCTCAAAATCGAAATGGGGTTTTACTCGATCCCCATAGTTGTGGTGTTTCTTATCGCGCTTGTGGCCGCCTGCCTGCAAAACAAGGCGCTGAGCTTTGACGACAAGCTGGAGCTTATGGGCAAGGGCATCGGCGACAAGAACATTGTCACCATGATTCTTATATTCATGGCCGCCGGTATCTTCGTGGGCGTTGTCGGGCGCAGCAGCGCGCAGAGCGTAGCTTACTTTCTGCTCTCGGTCATCCCGGCGAAATACGCCGTGGCCGCAATATTCATAATAAGCTGCTTTGTTTCCACCGCCATGGGCACATCCGTCGGCACGATTACGCTTATCACGCCTATCGCCGTTGAAATCGCAATAAGCTCCGGCATCTCGCTGCCGCTTATCATCGGCACGGTTATGGGCGGGGCGATGTTCGGCGATAACCTTTCCTTTATTTCCGACACCACCATTGCCGCCTGCAACGGCCAAGGCTGCGATATGCGCGATAAGTTCCGCGAGAATTTCGCCATCGCTCTGCCCGCCGCGCTTGCAACGCTGGTTATCATCATTGCCCTTTCCCTCAAGGACGGGATTACGGAAGTCGCCGTGCAGGAATATGACCTTATTCAGATTATCCCGTATATCCTCGTTTTGACGGGCGGCATCGCGGGCATCAACGTGTTTGTGGTACTCCTCGCGGGCATTCTCTCCGGCGCTGTTATCATGCTCGCCACGGGCGCAACCGAGGCCACAAGTCTCCTTGCCGACATGGGCACGGGCGCGGCCGGTATGTTTGAAACGACTATGGTCGCCATTCTCGTCTCCGCGATTTGCGCGCTGATAAACGAATACGGCGGCTTTACCGCGCTTCTTTACGCCATACGCAAGACCTTTAAGGGCAAGAAAATGGGTCAGCTCGGCATGGGGCTGCTCGTGGGCGCAATGGATATAGCCACGGCGAACAACACCGTTGCCATCGTCATGGCAAACCCCATCGCCGCCGAAATGGCCGAGGGCTACGGCATTTCCAAGCGCAAGACCGCTTCCCTGCTTGACACGTTCTCCTGCGTGTTCCAAGGCATAATCCCCTACGGCGCGCAAATGCTTGTGGCTATCTCCTCGGCGGCCACGCTCGGCTGCACGGTGAGCGCGTTTGAGATTATCCCCTATCTCTTCTACCCGTTCCTGCTCTGCATCAGCTCGCTGGTGTTTATATTCGTAATCCCCGAAAAGAAGTAAATAATATAGTAAAACCCGAGCTTCGGCGATTTCGCCGCAGCTCGGGTTTGCGTGATTGATAATTAGGTGGTTGTATCCTATAATAAAAAGAGCCGAAGCATTTTTCCGCACCTATGGCTACTCGGCCACAGTAGGAGAAATGAACAGCTATAACAATTACAACATATCACAGCACAATGAAGAAGTCAACAATATATTCTCCCGCCGCGCGTCAAATGATGTTCCCTAATAGTTCTCGGTATGGTATAAT
>CAZGFK010000021.1:21106-22768 GCA_964524815.1 uncultured Oscillospiraceae bacterium | reverse complement strand
GTCAGCCGACATCTACGCCGGTTTGGGGGTTGCCCCAGGGGCGCATGAAGGTGGCCTCGATGGTGTGCGCTTCGGTGACATTGTTGAAGGTATAGGTTCTGATTGAGCCTTGGCTCACACCGTCAACTTTGACATTGGCGACAACATAGCCGGTATTGGGCGTGATGACAAAGGTTTGGCTTGCGCCTTTCTTGACCTTGACCGCGCCGGAGGGCGAAATAGAACCGTTCAAGCCCGCAGTGGCGGTGATAGTACACTCCGGCTTCTCGGAGATTGTCAACGTGCCCTTCAGATAATTGACTTGGTAATTGCTCAATTGAACTTCCTGGTATTCGGGGTTAATCTTGTACGTACCCGGTTTTGACATATCGGGCTTTACGGGATCGCCGTCCTTATCAATATACACAAGCTCCAGTTTTATACCCAAGCTTTCAAGCGTATCGCCTTCGGCAAGGCCGGTGACGGTGTAATCCGTGCCCAGGACGGGGTTAGTAAGGTCGGGCAGTGCATCGCCGACAAATGCCGTTTTGTCTTTCGCCGTGATTGTCAGCTGAGCCGCCGTGATAATGCCGGTGGTGCCGGTGACAACTTCAGGTTTGGAGACATTATTCTCGGCGGTGGACGCGACATCATCGACAAAGACGAAATTGGAGTTTTTCAGCGTGACGGTGGCGAGGATGGGCTTATTTGCACCGACATTGCTGTCGGGAATATAGCTCTCGCCGTCTATTATCGCGTACTGAAGCTTTAAATCATAATCGTCTGGACGCAGGGGAACGGTTTTTTCTTTAGAAGAATTATCAAAACCACTATATTCCTTATATGCCACCGTGAGGGTTGGAGTCTGCTCAGGCAAGTCGGGCGTACCGTCATAGGGCTTAGCCGTTTTACTTATATCACCGATAGACTCAACATAGATGGAGCGGGGGGCAATAGTCGCGCTAATTTGATTATTTTCGTGCTCATAAATCTCATAGTCCTGTTCGTTGACGCGCCAAAGAGCCGTGTATGTACCGGCATCTTGGCGTTTCGCATTATTAGCATCAAGCCATGTTTGGCCGCCGTCAAAGCTGTATTCGTACTGGGCGCCTATGCCATCTATCGTTCCTGTACCACTAAAGAGAGTTTGCGATATCCCATTGCCGGTGTACGATCCATTTTTAATTTCGGGTTCATATACAAGGTTGCTTTGTCCCGTAGGAGCAGTAATAGCGGCTATTTGGTCAGCGGTCAGATTTGCTTTTTGCATCATCACCGTAATGCGGGCGCTCATGGTGTAGCCGTCAACGGTGACTTCGCACTGATAAATGTTCTCTCCGGCATGGCTATACCGGTTGGGGGTACAGTTGTTACCGTTAACGCCTATATCCATTAGAAAATAATCTTCACCTAACTTTCTACTCCACTTGTATGTTACGCCGTTGGTAATCGCATTGCCGTCCTTGTCCTTTGGCGTGGCGGTGAGGGTGAAGGTGTCGTCGCCGTAAGTGGGGTTATCTTTGCTGGCGGTTAGCTCAACGGTGGCAATGGGGGGTTGTTTGACTTCAACCTTAAAAATGCTTCCGGCTGATATATCAGCGCCGTCCGTCCATTTTTTTGCGTCGTCATAATACTTATAAGCGTAGCCGGATTTGAGAATGCCGGGCAGGGTGTTGCTACCGG
>CAZGFK010000021.1:17155-21006 GCA_964524815.1 uncultured Oscillospiraceae bacterium | reverse complement strand
TGCCATCGGTGGATTTATCAAACGTACCGCCGATGACGGTGAGGGAGCTGTTCGCGCCGGTGACGGTGACATCGCCTTTGATTGTGCCGGAGTTCACCGTGAGCGTATTCGTTACATTAATACCGTTTGTATTGAGATTTCCGCCCGTGCTACCGTCCATGAGCGTGACATCGCCGGAAACATTGAACGCACCTAGCGTCGCACTATGTCCGTTGAGGTCAAGGGTGAAAGTTCCGTCGGGTGAATAATCGTAGTCGGTTCTGATAACATCTGACAAGAGCGTAACTATGCCATTACGGTTGTCCTTCCCTGCGGCATCAAACGCTTTTGCGAGTTCTCCTTCGGTGAAGTATTCCGTGGTTGTGCCGTATGTAACCTTAATGCTAAAGTTCTTGCCGCAATTGGTACAATTATTATCGTCCGCCACATTGTGGGTGCATTCTTTTACCGTGACATTTGTAAGGGTAGTATCCGTAATAGTGTTGAGAGCTATCGGGTTATCGTCAGCGTCATAATATGCGTAGCCTTTGACGAGGAAGCCTTTGAGCTCATTCTCATATTTAGCCTCGATCTTGGCAAATGTGCCGCCGGAGAGCTTGATATACATACCGTCCTGGTATTCTATAAGGGGGATATTGAACGTGCCGCCGTAAATGGTCGCATCGCTGTTATCTTTAAGTTCGATTTTGCTGTTATCGTCAAGTCCTTCAAACGTGCCGTCGATGACGGTGAGGGTGCTGCCCTTGTCGGTGACGGTGACAGTACCTTTAACTTTTGCACCGTCAACAGTGAGATTGGACTTAACTAATCCTGAGGAAGTAACATTTATAGTGCCGGCAAGTGAATTATCGGTATTACTTCCGCTGTCTTTCAATGTGACATTGCCGTTAATTTCAAATGTACTGCCGGAAGCGCACTTCAATGAAAACCCGTTGAGGTCAAGGGTGTATGCGCCTGTGCCGGGGATAAAATCAAGCCCGTTTTCTGCTTCGCTATTCGCAAGCAGCTTGATTGTGCCGCCGGTGACTGCGGCTTTGTTTATTGCAGCTTGAACAGTCAGGAATACCTCTTTTTGAGTGATCTCGCCCGCGGTATAAGTGACCTCGGCGTGGCAAGTCACACCGCAGGTGGAGCATACGCTGCTATCGCCGAGCGATGTATGCGGGCATTCGCGGCCGCAGGCTGTGCATTTGCCGGTGGGGGATGTGGCGGACTTATCATAGGAGCAAGTGTGGTCGGTGCTTAGCTTGACAAGGTATGTAACGTTTTCGCCGCCGTCAAGTGTTTTGCCAGCCGCGTTTGCAATTGTATCTTCGCTTCCTGCCGCGCCTTTGGTATAGAACGCATAGCCGGGCGCGCAAAGGTCAATGCAAGCACCCGCAGAAGTTGTAACCTTGGTATACTCGCCGCCGGAGAGGGAGACTGTGCCGCCGGTGACATTTAGGACACTGAACGTGCCGTCGGTGATATTCAACGTGCCGCCGGCGATAGTTACGCTGTCAAACGCGCCGCCGTTGACCGTACACACGGTACCAGATGCCGAAAATGCAATGTTACCGATATCAAGCTCGCCTATTTCGCCGTTTTTATCTTTGCTACTGTCCGTGATTGTGACTTTGCCATTCACATTTACCGGGGTGGTGAGAGTGTTGCCGTTGAGGTCAAGGGTGAAAGGTTTGGTGGTATTGATACTGTAAGCAGGTCCAGAGTCTGAAGCATAATTAATACCAACCAAGAGCTTTACGGTGCTGCCTTCGTCGACTGTGTTAAAAGCTTGGCTAAGGGCGTTATATTTGTTATAATCGTCTTCATCCTTATCGCAAGTGATATATTCGGGATCGCTCCCCGTTTGCTCTATCACAGCGACAACGGTTTTGCCGCAGTAGGCGCACTCGCCGCCGGGGTTATCGCCATGGGTGCAGAGGGCGATAGAGAGGGTTGCGCCCGCGAGGGAGCTTAACTGTGCGTCTTTTGCTACGAGGTTATCCCCGCTCTTCAATACATACCCAGCGGGAAGCTTGATAATGCTGTAAACGAGGGTCGTTTCACTGCCGGATTCGATTTTATCGCTTGCGGGAAGCGTAATGCCGCCGATGCCGCCGCTCGCGCTTTTCCATTCGGTCAAGTCAAGCGTTCCGTTGCCGATTTGGAACTTTACGTTTGACAAGCTGCCGCTGCCGGTTAATTTGACGTTGGTTCGGCTGGTAGAAGCGTTAGGGTCAAAATTGTATTCTTTCGCCCCGCCGATTTGGATTTGGCTGTTTGTAAAATAGCAGCCGTTGAGTTCAACGGTGATAGTTTGAGCGTCCTTGGTGGAAAGCAAATCATTTTTTACTTCTACTCCGCCTTTGTTCAGCAGGCACAGCTTGGTAACTCCCCCAAGGTCAGATAAAATGATATGTCCTTTTTTTAATATAGTGTCCGCTTTGTAGTCAAACTGCACGCCGCACGTGCCGCATACGCCGGTATTCGTATTAAGTTCACTATGCGGGCATTCGCGGCCGCAAGCGCATTTGCCGGTGGGGGGTATGGCGTTCTTATCATAGGAGCAAGTGTGACCACCCTTAACATAACGGTAGGAAGAGCTGTCAAGCAAGAGGCTATTCGCATTAATCGGAGTTTCACTATCCTCGCTATCAAAGAACGCATAGCCGTCAGCGAGCAGATCGGCAACAGAGCCTTTAGTATCGTTGACTTTTTTATACGTGCCGCCGGTGAGCTTAACCGTGCCGTCGGAGACATTGAGTTTATCTATTGTGCCGCCGGAGATGTTGACCGTGCCGCCGGAGACATTTAATTCCATTATAGTATTACCATCGAAGATGTTGACCGTGCCGCCGGAGACTTTGAGGCCAAAATCACTTTGATTACCGCCGGTTAAATTGAAAGTGCCGTTGTTTGCTTTGGATTCAATTGTCAGTTTTTTACTATTAGCGTCAAATTTGCCGGTTAAGGTATGGCCGTTGAGGTCGATTGTGGTAGGAGTCTTATTTAGCTTAAAAGCTGATTCTGATCCGGTGATATCAGCTAGAAGCTTAATAGTGTCTCTATCGGAGGCATCGCCAAGCGCTTCTTGAAAAGAGGTATACTCCTTGTCGGTACTACGTATCTCTGCAACATAGGCTTCGCCATCAAGCGTGGCAACCTGCTCGGTGAACCAGGTGAGGAGCGTTTCGAGCGGGGCGATGTTCACCAAGGCTTGCTCGGCCTCGGTGAGGTCATCAAAATACGCGTCACAAACGGCCTGCGCGGTGAGGTAGACAGCTTCCTGCTGCTGCGCGTCCATGGCGGAGCAAGCGTCCACAGTGGGGAGCGCGTCAATGCGCGCTTGCAGGGCGGCTGCGCGCGCGGCAGATTCGGCAGCGGCGGGGTCGGAGGGGGAGGTGTCCTCGTCATCGCCGGTGGGAGCGGGGTCAGTGTCGCCGGTGGGGGCAGGGGTGGAAGCGGGGGCAGGGTCGGCTGCCGGGGCTTCGGGCTGCGCCTCGGGGGCGGGGGCGACATACTTGGCGCAAACGGCCTCGCTTGCAGCGGCTGCAGAGCAGACGGGGCAAGCGGCGTTCATCGCGGCGGCACTACACGCCGCATCGCACGTGCAAACGGGCGCAGCGGGGGCAGGGTCGGTGGTCGCAAGGTCCGCGGCAAACGCCTCCAACGGCAGAACGGACGCGAGCATGACAACGCACAACGCCAAGCTTAGTAATTTTTTGTTCATGATATATACCTCCCGTGGTAATGGGGTTAACTATAAATATACATGGTATATTGTAATACAAACCGAGTGATTTGTAAAGTAGTTTGGGCGCGATTTTTAAAGGAAAAATTGTATTAACGCGGCTTGCGCCGCTACACCT